>NZ_JASGSR010000054.1:0-53108 GCF_040446015.1 Bradyrhizobium sp. INPA03-11B | reverse complement strand
GCCTCGAACACTTCCACGCCGTCGCCGCAGGATGGAGCCTCAGAGATCTGTGCATGCCCTAGTGCGAAAGCAGGGACGACGAAGTACTTTTGGCGTCTTTGTGCGCGTGATAACAGCGTATTCTTGGAAACCGGAGCTGCCGATGGTTTCTCTGATCAAGCCCGGCGCAAGACTGTTGCAGGTCGACGGTCCCGTGATCGAGACCGCGCGGCTCTTCCTGCGGCCATGGCGCGCGTCCGATATCGCCGACAACACGCGGATGCTGTCCGACCCCGAGACAGCGCGCTTCATCACACCGGATCATCAGCCGGTCACCTCGGAGCTGAAGGGCTGGCGCAATGCCGCCATCATCTCGGGCCATTGGGCGCTGCATGGTTTCGGCATGTTTGCGGTCGAGGAAAAATCCTCCGGCCGCTACATCGGCCGCGTCGGCCCGTATTATCCGCCGGAATGGCCGGGCTTCGAGGTCGGCTGGGGCATCGCCAGGGAGTATCGCGGCAAGGGCTATGCGGTGGAGTCCGCGCGCGCCGCGATCGATTGGGTGTTCGACAATTTCACGCTCGACCGCATCATCCATTGCATCGATCCGGACAACGTCGCCTCTCAGGCGGTGGCGCGGCGGCTCCGCGCCGACAACGAGGGGCCGGGCAAGCTCGAGGGCGATGTCGTTGATATCTGGGTGACGACGCGCCAGCGCTGGCGCCGCGATCCGGCTTGAAAAACCCCGCCTGACCGACGATTGTTCGGCTGACCCGGAGATCCTTTCGACCGATGACATTGGCCGCAACCGAACTCTGCCTGCGCGCCGCCGCCGTGACGCTGCTGCTGGTGCTTGCGGCCTCGATGTTCGCGGATTTTCGCAACGTGCTGGCGGGGCGGCTCGTGATCGCCTTCGCGCTCGGCACGGCCGCGCATGCGGTGACCGCGTCGATTGGCGCCGGGGAGCCGATCTCGATCTGGCACGCACCGCTGATCGCGATTTCGACCGGCGACATCGTGGTGTTCTGGCTGTTCACCCGCGCGCTGTTCGATGACGCCTTCGTCCTGCGCTGGTGGCACGGTCTGATCTGGGCCGCGGTGGTGACGTTCAGCTTCGTCAATTGCATGTGGATCGCGCCTAGCGGCCACGCGCAAGCCGCGATTACCACGGTCAATCTGCTGACGCTCGTCTTCATCGTGCTTGCCGTGGCGCAGACCATCGGATCGTGGTCGGCGGATCTGGTCGAGCGCCGCCGCCGTGTCCGTGTCTTCATCGTCGCGGCCTCTGCGCTGTACGGCGGAATGAACGCGCTGCTGCAGATCGCACATGCCGGCAGCCGCATGACCGTGGAGTGGGCCAATCTGCTCAACGCGGGCGTGCTCGCCGCCATTGTCGCTGGTATCACCTGGGCGATGATGCGCGTCGATGGCGCCGATCTGTTCGCCGCGCCGGTCGAGCCGGCCATCGCCAATGCGCAGCAGCCGGCCGCGATGGAGGAGGCTGCCGACCAGAAGCTGGTCAATGCCCTGATGCGCCTGATGGCGGACGAGCGCATCTACCGCCAGGACAACGTCACCATCGGCACGCTGGCGACCCGGCTGAGGATTCCCGAATACCGGCTGCGGCGCCTGATCAATCAGCGGCTCGGCTATCGCAATTTCAACGTCTTCCTCAACAACCACCGCATCGAGGAAGCCAAGGCCGCGCTGGCCGACCCCGCCCAGGCCGAGGTGCCAGTCATCACCATCGCGATGGACGCCGGCTTCCAGTCCCTCGGCCCCTTCAATCGCGCCTTCAAGGCGACGACCGGTGTGACCCCGACGGAGTATCGGAAGCTGAAGGCGACGGCGGCGTAAGGGACCGCTGATGTAAGGGACGCACCGGCGGCAGGGTTCCCTCCCCCCTTGCGGGGGAGGGTTAGGGAGAGGGGTGCCACACGGGTGGTCTCTCAATTCGAGTTTCGATGTTGTGCTGCGAGTTGTGACGACGCTGCTCTCATCGACGGTCTCGCCCGGGGCCACCCCTCTCCCCAACCCTCCCCCGCAAGGGGGGAGGGAGCCCAACTTTCCTGCTCGCCTCACGAAAGGGCGTAGCGATTCCAGAATGCCGCTGTAATCACAGGACAATTCCAGAATCGACCAGCCGCCTCCAATCCCCAGCTAGCCCGATTTCCAAATCCGGCGAGCCCTTCCGCGTCCGTTCCTGCTTCCTCCCGCCACGCACTCATGCCGGAGGACACAAGTGACCCGTCGAAAGCTCATTCTCATTCTCGCTGCCACCACCGCCCTCGGCGCGCTGGGTTGGTCCGCCGCCCGCGCCCGCGACGTGCCGAAGGTCGCGACCGGCTTTGTCGCCAACATCATCTGCTCCGAAACCTTCGTCAGCAGGCTCGACCCGAAGCGGAACTTCACCGAGACCACGGATGCGATGCCCGGCACCGGCCTGATCACCTGGGCGATGGACACCGAGGTCGACCTCGACCGCAGGGACGTCACCGTGACGCTGTTCGGGCTCGGCCGCAGCCATGCGGTCTATCGTGACGGCGTCGGCTGCACCCTCGAACATGGCGAGACGCTGGCGGACATCGCGCTGCCGCCCGCACGGCCGCAGGCCGCCCTGTTGCCCGAGGTCGCCGGCCCCGCGCTTGTCGCGCCGCAGAGCCCGCAGCTCGCGGCCGCGCTCGATCGCGCCTTTGCCGAACCGGCCGAGCCACCGTTCCGCCGCACCCGCGCGGTTGTGGTGATGAAGGATGGCCGCATCGTCGCCGAGCGCTACGCCGACGGCATCGGCACCGACACGCCGCTGCTCGGCTTCTCCGCAACCAAATCGGTGATCTCGGCGCTGATCGGAGTCCTAGTGCGCGACGGCAAGCTTGCGATTGATAAACCGGTGCCGATCGCGGCCTGGCAGGACCCGAAGGATCCCAGGCACGCGATCACGGTCGATCAGCTGTTGCGTCACACTGCGGGCCTTGCGCTCGGCAGTTCGCTGCAGGCTTCGCTCGCCTCCGCGCTCGAACCGGTCAACCGCATGAAGTACATGGAATCGGATATGGCCAACTATGCCGAGAGCATTCCGCTCGAAACGGCACCGGGACAGGTCTGGAATTATCACGACGGCAATTACGTCATCCTCTCGCATCTGATCCGCGACGCGGCCGGCAGCCATGCCGCCGACGTGCTGCGCTTCGCGCATCATGAATTGTTCGATCCGCTCGGCATGCGCAACGTCGTCATGCAGTTCGATGCGGTGGGCACGCCGGAAGGATCAGGTGCGATGATGGCGAGCGCACGCGATTGGGCGCGGTTCGGCCAACTCTATCTCGATGACGGCATCGTCGGCGGCCGGCGCATCCTGCCTGCGGGCTGGGTGAAGTACTCGGCGTCTCCGACGCCGAACGCCTGGGTCGGCATCGGCGCGGGCTTCTGGACCAATCTCGGCGACAGTTTTGGCGCCAAGTATCGCGTCGAGCACGGCTGGCCGCGCGACGCCTTCTTCGCCAAGGGCACGATCGGGCAGTATGTGATTGTCGTGCCGTCACAGCGGCTGGTCATTGTGCGGCTCGGCCGTTCGCCGAACTCGCCGCCCAAGGCGGACGGTGTGTTTGATCTGGTTAGCGATGTCGTTGCGGCGACCGCGACAGGCGCGCGGCTCGCGGGCGGCAAGTGACGGGCACGTCACACACCACCGCGCGATCGTGAATTGAATCTCCGCGTGAGGAATTTTCTGATGCCGTGACGCATCTCGCAGGAGGTGCGCCACAGCTTCTTGAACCGCGCCTCAGCCGGAGACCATCATGCCAAAAGCCTACTGGATCGTGCACGTCACGGTGCACGATGAAGCCCGTTACCCCGAATACCTCGCCGCCGCGATGCCGGTGTTCGAGAAATACGGCGCCAATTTCATCGTGCGCAATGGCCCCTACGAGGTGATGGAAGGCGCAACGCGCCAGCGCAATTTCGTCATCGAGTTCAAGGATCGCGATACCGCGATGGAATGCTACACCTGTGCGGACTATCAGGCTGCGAAAGCGATCCGGCAGAAGTATTCGGACGGGGATTTCGTGATCATTGATGGGCCGGAGTAGGGGAGGCGCTCGTCTTTTCCCAAACTCGGTGTCGTCCCTGCGAACGCAGGGACCCATAACCACAAATGCCGCTTATTGCGTGACGCTGGAACGACGAGTCCCGTTCACAACATCAGCTGCGGAGTATGGGTCCCTGCTTGCGCAGGGACGACAGCGGTAGATGCCGCTTCGACTCTGCGTCAGATGAGGCGCCCCGCCTACTGCCGCCCCAGCCGCGTCGCCTGCTCGACGCGATCAAACCGTTCCAGCGTCAGGATCGCTTCGGCGAGTTGGTCGGCGCGCTTGTCGAGCACCGGGCGGGCCAGAGTCAAAAACTTCTGTTGCATCGCCTTTGCGTCGGGGAACGAGGTGGGCTCGCCCGACGGGTCGGCGTAGAGCCGCTCATGCACGCCGTCGTCTGTCGTGATCGAGACGCGGGCGCCGAACGGATGGGTACGGCCCACCTCGAGCCGGTCGTCCTGCACCACGTCGAACTTGTCGGCGAGCGCATCGATCGCCGCATCGCCCAGCCGGTCGTAATCGTCCCAGCCGAAATGGCCCTGGTCGAGCGCGATCGCGCCGGTGAAGAACATCGAGAACTGGCCGCCGACCACCGAGGTCGGGTGGCGCTTGGTGGCGGCGTCGCCGGTCAGCGTGATGCCGTTGCGGTGCAGGCCGATCTCGACCTTCCTGATCTGGTCCGGGGTCAGATTGTGCTCGCGCCGCATCGCGATCAGCGCGTCGATCGCGGCATGGGTGTAGCGGCAGCTCGGATAGGGCTTCACGCCGATCTTCAGCGTCTCGTAGGTGCTGCCAAGGCCGGCCACCGCCTTGTCCGGATGCGCGTCATCGGTATAGCCGACCAAAAGGCCATGCTTGCCCTCGACCGAGTCGCTCGAGCCGACGAAGTCGTTGCGCGCCAGGGTCGCGGCGATCACGCCGTTCATCGCGGCGGCGCCGACCTGGTAGCGCTTGTTCCAGGCGCCGTTGACCAGGAATTGCAGCGAGCCCGCGGCCTGGCTGCCGGAGATGCCGAACGCGGAGACGATCTGCTCCTTCGACAGGCCGAACAGTTTTGCCGCCGCCGCAGCGGCGCCATAGGTGCCGGCGGTCGCGGTGGGGTGGAAGCCGCGGGCGTAATGCGAGGTCGGGTCGAGCGCGTTGCCGAGCCGGCAGCACACTTCATAGCCGGCGACGATCGCGGTCAGCACGTCGCGGCCGGAGGCGCCGACCATCTCGCCGACCGCGAACGCAGCGGGCACCACGGGTGCGCTCGGATGCAGCGAGGAATCGGCATGGGTGTCGTCGAAATCGAGCGAGTGGCCGAGCGCACCGTTGAGCAGCGCCGCCACCGCCGGCGTCCAGGTCTTGGTGTCGCCGAACACCGTGGCCTCGCCCTTGCCGTCCAGCGCCAGCGCCTCCAGCATCTTCATCAGCGAAGGGGTCGATTCCGCATCGCGGCGGGCGCGGATGGTGCTGCCCAGGAAATCCAGCGTCAAAACCTTGGCACGCTCCAGCACCTGCGGCGGGATGTCGGAAAATTTCAGGTCGGCGACGTAGGCGGCGAGCGTTGCGGTTTCGTGGGCCATCGTGTTTCCTCAATTTTGCGGCGCAGGGTAGGCGGGCGGGTTTGGCCTTTCAAGCCACCTTGCCGCCGCGGGCAGCAGCCATGCTCGACGTCCTTTAACATAGGCCTTTCCATTGATTGCGGATCAGGGTGCATGAGGACCTTCGCAAAACGCATGTTCGACAAGCTTTGGACCCGCAAGACGCAGCTGGCGCTGGCGGTCCGGATCGCCTCCGCGGGCGTCGCGGCCTATACCATCGCGGTGGCGATGCACCTGATGCTGCCGCTGTGGGCGGTGCTGACCTCGCTGATCGTCACGCAAATGAGCGTCGGCCGCTCGTTGAAGGCGACCCGCGACTACATGCTCGGCACCATCGGCGGTGCCATCTATGGCGGCGCGATCGCGGTGCTGATCCCGCATTCCGGCGAGGGCAGCCTGCTGGCGCTGCTGGTCTTGGCGATCGTGCCGCTGGCGTTTATCGCCGCGCTCAATCCCAGCCTGAACTCGGCGACGGTGACGGCGGTGATCGTGCTGCTGCTGCCGACGATGCATCATTCCAACCCGCTGGATTCCGCGATCGACCGCGTCCTCGAAGTCACGGTCGGTGCGCTCACCGGCCTCGTGATTTCGTTCCTGGTACTGCCGTCGCGCGCGGTCAGCCAGATCAGGGTCAATGCATCGAAGCTGCTGGAACTGCTTTCGGCAGCATTCGCCGAATTGCTCGCCGGCTTGACGCGCGGGCTCGACAACGACGCGCTGCACCGGATCCAGGACGGCATCGGCACCGCGGTGACCAATCTGCACGCGACCGGCCTCGAGGCCGAGCGCGAGCGCTCGATGCATCTGTCATCGGGGCCGGACACCGGCCCTCTGCTGCGGACCATCCAGCGGCTGCGGCACGACGTCGTGATGATCGGACGGGCCTGTGTCGTGCCGCTGCCGGCCGATATCCAGGCCCGGCTGGCGCGGCCGCTGGCCGAGGTCAGCAAGGCGATCGTGACTTACATGGTGTCGGTCGCGACCGCCTTGCGCGCCGGCAGCGGCCCGGCCGACATGGCGCCGGTCGATGCCGCGCTGCATGCTTACAGCGAGGAGGTCGCCGCGGTGCGAAGGGATGGCCTGATCCGCGGCCTGCCGGTCGATGCCGCCGAACGCTTCTACGCACTCGGCTTCTCGCTCGACCAGATGCGGCAGAACCTCAACGACCTCAAGCGCTGCCATGGCAATTGGTGCACGAACGGCGAGACTGCGGAGAAGATCGTCGCTGATGCACCGGAGAAGAGCGCGGCGTGATCTTTGGCTAGGCCTTGCGGCGCGTCAGGCCCTTGCTTTCCATGTGCCAGATCAGGAGGTCGATACGGTCCTGACCGAAGAAGGGTTCGCCGGCGAATACGAAGGTCGGCACGCCCCAATGGCCGGACGCCGCGTGCGCCTCCTCATTGCCCTTGATGACCTGCTCATAGCGGTCGGGATCGGTGGCGATGGCCGCATCCATCGCGGCGAGATCGAAGCCGGCGGCATCGGCCGCTCGCGCCAGATGATCGCCTTCGTTCCAGCCCTGCACCGAGCCGTCCCACAGCACACGGCTGATGGCGGAGGTGAAGGCGAGCGACTGACCCTCGAGCTGCGCGGCGGCGCCGAGCCGGGTCAGGCGGTGGATGTAGGGCTGATGTTCGGCGACGTCGAGCGTCGTCATGTCCTGCACGATCGGGTCCGGACGCGGAAAGCGGAACGGGATGTTCTCATGCTTGGCGACGCGGCTGGAGTCGAGCACGACATAGCGGGCGAATTGCGGATTGGTCTTCTTGAAGAAGCCGGGCACGCGCACCGCGAGCGGATAGACCGGCCGCAAATTCACTGCGACATCGTAGTCGGCGACCATCTTCAACGTCTTCGGCAGCGCGAGGTAGCTGTACGGACTGCGGAACGAGAAGAACAGGTCGACCGACAGGGGCATACGCTAGCCCCCGGCCTTGCGCAGCATCACGGGCACGATCAGGCGGTGGAACGGCATGATCACCGCGAGATAGGTGCGGCCGAGCCAGTTGTGGGTCAGCACCAGCGTGGTGGCGGTGATGTTGCGCGCGGCGCCGGCGCTGGTGACGTCGACCACCAGGCGGAAGTCGAGATGCTTGTCGTTGAAGCCGGCGACCAGCCGCTCGGGCGTCTCGCTGACCACCGGAAAGATCCCGATCATGTCGCGCGCCACGCCCTCAGTTGCGCCGGAGGTTTTCAGCCCGAGCGGCGCGACCAGCAGATTGCGCAAAGCGATCAGCCATTTGAACCAGCGCGGCCATCGGGCCACCATCGCCTCGGTGGCGTGCCGTGCATCGAGGCCGGGGTCCGTGGTCGCAATGCGGAACGCATCGATGAACTGCGCGCCGGCGAGCAGCGTAGCGGAATCCACGTTCGGTATGATCTCATCGACCCTCATCCCACCAGTCTGCGTGCCAACAGCCGGAAACGCAAGATCAGGAGGGTCGCATAAACCGCAGTGCCGAGCGACAGCCCGATCCATACGCCGGGCGCGTCGAGCTTGGCCCAGAAGGCCAGCGCGGAGGCCGAGGCGAAGCCGATCAGCCAATAGCTGATGACGGCGAACAGCAACGGCACCTGGGTGTCGTTCATGCCGCGCAGTGCGCCGGCGCTGGTGGTCTGGACGCCGTCGGCGATGAAGAACGTCGCGCCGATCAGCAGCAGCATCGCGGTGAGCTGCGCGGTGGCGTCGGAGGCTTCGCCGAGGAACAGCGCCGCGATCTCGAAGCGCGCCAGGATCACCGCCAGCGTCATGACGCTCATGAACACGCCGGAGAGCGCGACCGCGACAAAGCCGGCACGCTGCACCGCGTCGGGGTCACGGCGGCCGACCGCCTGGCCGACCCGCACGGTGGCGGCCATGCTGACGCCGAACGGCACCATGAACAGGATCGCCGCGATCTGCAGCGCGATCTGGTGAGCGGCCAGCGCCGTGGTGCTGATCAGCCCCATCAAGAGGCCGGCGGCGCCGAACAGGCCGTATTCCAGCAGGAAGGCGATCGAGATCGGCGCGCCGACGGCGACGAGCTTGCCCATCAAAGGCCAGTCGATGCGCCAGACGCGGCTGAACACCTGGTACTTGCGGAATGGACGGCGGCGCGCCGCAAACCACACGCCGGCGAGGAAGGTGCCGAGATTGACGATCGTGGTGGCAAGACCGGCGCCGAACATGCCGAGCTCGGGCATGCCCCATTTGCCGTAGAGCAGCAGGTAGACCATCAGCGCATTGGCCGGGATCGCCGCGAGCGTGATCCACAGCACGGGCTCCGGCCGGTTCACCGCGCTCATGAAGCCGCGGATCGCGATGAACCACAGCGCCGGCAGGATGCCCCAGGCGAGCCCGAACAGATATTGCTGCGCCAGATGCGCGGTGGCCTGGGTCTGGCCGAGCGCGAGCAGGATGCGCTCACCCTGGAACGGCAGCGCCATCAGCGGCAGCACCATGAAGAAGCCGGCCCACAGGCCGACGCGGAGCGCGCGCCGCATCACCCGCGGGTCGCGCGCACCGAAGGCCTGCGCGGCCAGCGGCGACACCGCTGACATCATGCCCATGCCGATGGTGAAGCTGACGAAATATACGGTATGCGCCAGCGCCGCCGCAGCGATGCTTTCGCTGCCGAGCCGGCCGATGAAGGCGAGATCGGTCGTCATCATCGCGATCTGCCCGAGCTGCGTCAGCGCAAGCGGCACCGCGAGCTTCAGCGTTTCCGCGAGCTCGGCCGTGAGCAGCTTGCGAGAGGGGACGACGGCCGCGCGCGACGCGGCCGGGTCGATCTTGTCGATGCAGGTCATGACGGCACGTCTAGCACGGCAAACCGGCCGGAAGGATGGCCAAGCTGCCCAAACGCGACGATCTCACGCAGAGATCGTCGCGTCCCAAATTGTTGTTTGAGCATGAACCGATCGGAAAACCGCTTCACACTTTTCCGGATCATGCTCCGATCAGGATCTGGCTGGAATCCGCTTGATCTTGGCGCCCAGCGCATTGAGCCGCTCGTCGATCCGCTCATAGCCGCGCTCGATCTGGTCGGCGTTGTTGATGGTGGAGGTGCCGTTGGCGCACACCGCTGCGAGCAGCATCGCCATACCGGCGCGGATGTCGGGCGAATTCATCGGCGCACCGCGCAGCCGGCTCGGCCCGGCGACGATCGCGCGGTGCGGGTCGCACAGCACGATGCGGCCGCCCATCGCGATCAGATTGTCGACGAAGAACATCCGCGACTCGAACATCTTCTCGTGCATCAGGATGACGCCGTCGCACTGCGTCGCGGTGACGATCGCGATCGACATCAGGTCCGCCGGGAAGGCCGGCCAGGGTTGGTCCTCGAGCTTCGGCACGTGACCGCCGAAATCGTCTTGGATCTTCATGGTCTGGTTCGACGGCACGACGAGGTCGTCGCCCTCGATGCCGCAGACGATGCCGAGCCGCTCGAAGCCCATCCGGATCGAACGTAGATGCTCGACGCCGGCGCGCGCGATGCGCAGCGGCGAGCGCGTCACTGCGGCAAGGCCGACCAGCGATCCGACCTCGATATGGTCGGGCTGGATCGCGAAGGTCGTGCTGCCGAGCGTCGCCGGCCCATGCACGATGATGGTGTTGGTGCCGACACCCTCGATCTTGGCGCCGAGTGCGATCAGGAAATTCGCGAGGTCCTGCACATGCGGCTCGGAGGCCGCATTGCGCAGATAGGTGGTGCCGCGGGCGGCGACGGCGGCGACCAGCGCGTTTTCCGTCGCGGTGACGCTCGGCTCGTCGAGGAACACGTCGGCGCCCTTCAGGCGCGAGGCGCGGAATTCCAGCCGGTGCGTCGCGGTCACCGTGGCGCCAAGCTGTTCGAAGGCCAGAAAATGCGTATCGAGCCGGCGGCGGCCGATCACGTCGCCGCCGGGCGGCGGCAGCGCGACTTCGCCGCAGCGGGCCAGCAGCGGACCTGCCAGCAGGATCGAGGCGCGGATGCGTGCGCACAGCGCCGGATCGAGATCGGCGGCGCGGATTTCCTTGGCGTGGATCTGCAGCGTGTTGCGCTCGGTCCATTCGGCGCTGGCGCCGACCGAACGGCACAGCTCGACCAGCGTTTCGGTGTCGCGAATACGCGGCACGTTGGTCAGCGTGACCGGATGCTCGGTGAGCAGGGCAGCTGCGATGATCGGCAGCGCGGAGTTCTTGTTGCCCGACGGCTCGATGGTGCCCGAAAGGCGGCGGCCGCCCTCGACGATGTATTGGATCGGCGGCACGCGGAATGTCCCCTAACGCATCATTCAGACTTGGATTCAAACTTGGCCACGCGAAATTCCGCAACGGAATCAATGGCCGTCCGGCACCGTAACACAATTCCCGGCGCAGCATCCACCCGAAAGGTAGTGCGCGACTGTGTCGATCGCGTCGTCACGGAGATGTCATCCCATGGCCGCTCGCTTTAGGACGATGGCGTAGACCGCACGGCTCACGTCATTGCGCGCGAAGCGAAGCAATCCATGGCTCCGCAAGCTGAGAGATGGATTGCTTCGTCGCTTCGCTCCTCGCAATGACGGTGGTGCAAAGCGTCGCAGCCCCTCAGATGTCGATGGTGGCGCTGAGCGAGTTTTCCTGGATGAAGTCGCGGCGCGGTTCGACCACGTCGCCCATCAGCTTGGTGAAGATATCGTCGGCCTCGTCGACCTCCTTGACCTTCACCTGGAGCAGCGAGCGCGCCTCGGTGTCCAGCGTGGTCTCCCACAGCTGTTCCGGGTTCATCTCGCCGAGACCTTTGTAGCGCTGCAGCGAGATGCCCTTGCGGGCGGCGTCGGTCACGGCCTCGAACAGGTCGACCGGACCATGGATCATTTGCTCGGCATCCTTGCGCCGCAGCCTGCCCGCGCGCACGTAGATCTCTTGCAGCTTGGTCGCGTATTCATCGAGCTTGCGTGCGTCGGCCGAGCCGAGGAAGGCGTCGTCGATCACGGCCACTTCCCTGACGCCGCGCACGGTGCGCTCGAACTGGAAGCCGTGGCCTTCCGTGAAGGTGCCGATCCAGCCGCGCTCGACCTCTTCGGCCACGGCGTCCAGCCGTTTGGCGATGTATTCCGCCGCCGAATTGGCGGTCGCGATCTCGCCGGTGATCCTGGGGCTCAGCACACCCGCGATCGCGGCCTGCTCGACGACCGCGCGATTGTAGCGGCTGTGCAGGTTGCGCAGCACGGAGCGGATGATCCGGGCGTCTTCGACCAGCGACAGCAGATCGCGGCCCGAGCGGTCCTCGCCTGAAGCCGGCTTGAAGACACATTCGTCGAGCCCGGTCGAGATCAGATAATCCTCGAGCGCGCGCTCGTCCTTCAGATACTGCTCGGACTTGCCGCGCGAGACCTTATAGAGCGGCGGCTGGGCGATATAGAGGAAGCCGCCATCGATGATCGAGCGCATCTGACGATAGAAGAAGGTCAGCAGCAGGGTGCGGATATGAGCGCCGTCGACGTCGGCGTCGGTCATCACGATGATCTTGTGGTAGCGCAGCTTGTCGACCGAGAAGTCGTCGCTGATGCCGGTGCCGAGCGCGGTGATCAGGGTGCCGATCTGCTCGGACGACAGCATCTTGTCGGGGCGCACGCGCTCGACATTGAGGATCTTGCCGCGCAGCGGTAGCACCGCCTGGAATTCGCGGTTGCGGCCCTGCTTGGCGCTGCCGCCTGCCGAGTCGCCCTCGACGATGAACAATTCGGACTTGGCCGGATCCTTCTCCTGGCAGTCGGCGAGCTTGCCGGGCAGCGAGGAGACGCTGAGCGGATTCTTGCGCGTCAGCTCGCGGGCCTTGCGCGCAGCCTCTCGGGCCGCGGCGGCCTGGATCACCTTGCCGACGATTTCCTTGGCTTCCTTCGGATTCTCCTCGAACCAGGCGGCGAGCGCCTCGTTGAGGACGTTCTCGACCACGGGTCGAACCTCCGAGGACACCAGCTTGTCCTTGGTCTGCGACGAGAATTTCGGATCGGGCACCTTCACCGAGAGAACGGCGGTCAGGCCTTCGCGGCAATCGTCGCCGGTCAGCGCGATCTTTTCCTTCTTCGCATTGGCCTCGGCATAGCCGTTGACCTGGCGGGTCAGCGCGCCGCGGAAGCCGGCCAGATGGGTGCCGCCGTCGCGCTGCGGGATGTTGTTGGTGAAGCACAGCACGTTCTCGTGGTAGCTGTCGTTCCACCACAGCGCCGCCTCGACGCCGATGCCGTTGGCTTCCGAGCGCACCATGATCGGCGCCGGCACGATCGCCTTCTTGTTGCGGTCGAGATATTTGACGAATTCCTCGACGCCGCCCGAATAGTGCATCTCCTCGCGCTTCTCGACCGCGTGGCGCATGTCTGACAGCACGATGTGGACGCCGGAATTGAGGAAGGCGAGCTCGCGCAGCCGGTGCTCGAGCGTCGCGAAATCATATTCGACGTTCTTGAAGGTCTCGGTCGAGGCCAGGAAGGTGACCTCGGTGCCGCGTTTGCCCGGGGCATCGCCGACCACCTTGAGCGGCGCCACGGCATCGCCGTGCGCGAATTCGATGTAGTGCTCCTTGTCGTCGCGCCAGATCCGCAAGCCGAGTTTGCTGGACAGCGCGTTGACGACGGAGACGCCGACGCCGTGCAGGCCGCCGGAGACCTTGTAGGAGTTCTGGTCGAACTTTCCGCCGGCATGGAGCTGGGTCATGATGACCTCGGCCGCCGAGACGCCTTCGCCCTTGTGGATGTCGACCGGAATGCCGCGGCCGTCGTCGAACACGGTGACCGAATTGTCGGCGTTGAGGGTGACCAGCACGCGGCTGGCATGGCCCGCCAGCGCCTCGTCGATCGCGTTGTCGACGACCTCGTAGACCATGTGATGCAGGCCGGACCCGTCATCGGTGTCGCCGATATACATGCCGGGCCGCTTGCGGACGGCGTCGAGGCCCTTCAGCACCCGGATCGATTCCGCGCCATATTCGGCCGGAATGGGATGCTCAGATTCGGCAGGGGTCTGCCGCGCAGGTTCAGTCATGTGAGGCCTTCGAGGATGTCCCGAATCAGCTGCGCAATATGAGGCGCTGATTCCGCTATTTGTGCCACGAAAGACGGGTTGCGCCTAGCGCAAAGTCTCTCTCTACAAACTGTTGAATAGATAGGATTTTTTAGGCCTTTTTCAAGGTCTGGGGAGGCCGATTCCGAAGGCTCTGAAAAGCCCGATTCGAAGGCAGATTCGAAGCCCTTTCGGAGCCTGCTCCGCGCCCTCAGCCGCGCCGTGTGGCGCGGCCGGATTCGACGTCGAAAATCTCCCCCGTCGGGCCGATATCGACGAACGCGGCGGGGTCCGCGCCGGTCATCCAGACCTGCGCGCCGAGCTTGGCGAGTTCGTCGAACAGCGCCTTGCGCCTGTTCGGATCGAGATGGGCGACGACCTCGTCGAGCAGCAGCAGCGGCACGATGCCGGTCATCTCGGCAACCATCGTGGCATGCGCCAGCACCAGCCCGATCAGCAGCGCCTTCTGCTCGCCGGTCGAGGCGTCGCGCGCCGGCATGTTCTTCGGCGCGTAGACCACCTGCAGATCGGTCAGATGCGGGCCGTCGAGCGTACGCCCGGCGGCGGCGTCGCGCGGGCGGCTGGCGCGCAGGATCTCGCGGTAGCGGTCTTCGACGGCGGTTGCTGGCTCCTGCAACAGCGCGTTCTCCATCCAGCCGTCGAGCATGATCTCGGCGGAGGGGAAGGCCGAGGCCGCGCCGCGCTCGCGCAGCATCACCGCGAGCTTGGCGGCGGTCTGGCCGCGCGATGCGGCGACCGCGACCGCAAGCTCGGCGGTCTCGCGCTCGATCGCGTCACACCAATGGTCGTCGTAGTTGCGCACCTCGAGCAGCCGGTTGCGCGAGCGCAGCGAGCGCTCCAGCGCCGAGACGCGGCTGGAATGCTCGGAATCGATCGCCAGCACCAGGCGGTCGAAGAAGCGCCGCCGTTCGGACGCGGCGCCCATGAACAACCCGTCCATCGCAGGCGTCAGCCACACGATGCGCAGATGATCGCCGAACGCGGTCGCGGAACCCACCGGCTCGCGATCGATGCGGCAGCGCCTCGAGTTGCTGGCCTCGCCGGTCGGCGGATCGATGCCGGTGCCGAGCGTTGCGAGGCCGAGCGCCCCCTCGACCTCCGCCGACACGGCCCAGGAGCCGTCGCCCTGGTTGTCGGCAATATCCTCCAGCGTCGCGCGGCGCAGCCCGCGGCCCGGCGACAGGAACGAGACCGCCTCCATGCAATTGGTCTTGCCGGCGCCGTTCGGCCCGACCAGCACCACCATGTCGCCCGCGACCTGCAGCGTCGCCGCGAGGTAATTGCGGAAATGCGTCAGCGACAGGCGATGAATGCGGGACGGGGTCATCTCTCTTCCTTCCCCTCTCCCCCTGTGGGAGAGGGTGGCGCCTCACGAAGTGAGGCGACGGGTGAGGGGTATCTCACAGCTCGGCAAGCTTGGCGATAATGTCTTCCAGCACAGCCCCGGGCGTCCGCAATGCGTCATTGTTCCAGTAGCGCAAGACCCGGAAGCCTTCTGCTGCCAGCGCGTCAGTCCTTGATGCATCTTGTGGCAACGAAGCGTGCTGACTGCCGTCGATCTCGATGATGAGCCGCTTCTCGAAGCACGCAAAGTCGAGAATGTAATTCCGAAATGGAACCTGCCTTCGGAATTTCAAGTGCGACAGGCGCCGATCAGGGAGCAGGCGCCACATCTTCGCTTCGGCATCGGTCGGCTCGTGGCGCATCTTCTTTGCGAAGCTGCGGAGGCGTTCGTCGCTTGGTCGATGGCTCGGCGTGCGCGGCACCAACCCCTCACCCGGCGCCTTCGGCGCCACCCTCTCCCACAAGGGGAGAGGGTGCAGTTGCGTGCGCGGAGAAAATCGTCACACCCGCATCGGCATCAGCACGTAGAGCGCGCCCTTGCTGTCGCGGTCCTGCACCAGGGTTGGCGAGCCGGGATCGGCGAGCTTCAGCACCGCGACCTCGCCCTCGATCTGGGCGGCGATGTCGAGCAGATAGCGCGAGTTGAAGCCGATATCGAGTGCGTCGGAGGCGTACTCGACCTCGATCTCCTCGGTGGCGCTGCCGGAGTCCGGATTGGTGACCGAGAGCACCAGCTTGCCCGCGGACAGAGCCAGCTTCACCGCGCGGCCGCGCTCGCTGGAAATGGTCGAGACGCGGTCGACGGCGGCTTCGAAATCCTTCTTGTCGACCACCAGTTCCTTGTCGTTATTCTGCGGGATGACGCGGCCGTAGTCCGGGAAGGTGCCGTCGATCAGCTTCGAGGTCAGCACCACATTGCCGAGCGTGAAGCGGATCTTGCCGTCCGACAGCTCGATCGAGATCTCGGCGTCGTCGCCCTCGATCAGCCGCTGCACCTCGCCGACGGTCTTGCGCGGGACGATCACGCCGGGCATGCCGGTCGCGCCCTTGGGCAGCGCGAGGTCGATCTGGGCCAAGCGGTGGCCGTCGGTCGCAACCCCGCGCAAGGTCGCGGCCTTGGCGCTGCCGGCGGCGTGCAGATAGATGCCGTTGAGGTAGTAGCGGGTCTCTTCGGTCGAGATCGCAAACTGGGTGCGGTCGATCAGGCGCTTGATGTCGGACGCCGGCAGCGAGAACGAATGCGTCATGTCGCCGGCGGCAAGGCCCGGAAAATCGCTCTCGGGCAGGGTCTGCAGCGTGAAGCGCGAGCGACCGGCGCGCACCGCGAGCACCGAGCGGTCGCCGTCGGCCTCGAGCACGATCTGCGAGCCGTCGGGCAGCTTGCGGACGATGTCGTAGAACATGTGCGCAGGCACCGTGGTCGAGCCGGCGGTTCCGGTCTCGGCCGCCAGGGTCTCCGTCACCTCGAGATCGAGGTCGGTCGCCTTCAGCGACAATTTGGCGCCCTCGGCGCGGATCAACACGTTGCCGAGGATCGGGATGGTGTTGCGGCGCTCGACCACGCGGTGAACGTGACCCAGCGATTTCAGGAGTTGCGCGCGCTCGACGGTGACCTTCATTGCAATACCCGCAAGATCCCTCAGATGGAAAAGCCGGGCGGCCGTTCAGGGCAGCATCGCGGCGTCGGAAACCCGAAAAGTCGGATCAATACCGGATTTGATCAAACCCACGGGGGGACCGCAAGGTGGCGCGGATGGCGGGCTGGCGCAAGGGAGACGGCGTCTGTTCCCCACGTTTTGGGTCCCAAATGGGTCGCCCTCCCCCTTGCGACAAAGGGGAGGGCGACCGAACCGGCGAGGCCTGCGACGGAAGTCTATTCCTGGAGCTGACGCTTCAGCGATTCGACTTCCTCCGACAGCGCCGTGTCCTTGGCGACCAATGCCTCGATCTTGCGCACGGCGTGCAGCACCGTGGTGTGGTCGCGGCCGCCGAACCTGCGGCCGATCTCCGGCAGCGAGCGCAGGGTCAGGGTCTTCGCCAGATACATCGCAACCTGGCGCGGGCGTACCACGTTGGCGGTGCGGCGCGACGACAGCAGGTCGGAGCGGCTGACATTGTACTGCCGGGCGACCACGCGCTGGATGTCCTCGATCTTGATCCGCTTCGGCTCCTGCGGGCGGATCAGGTCGCGCACCTCGCGCTCGGCCATCTCCAACGTCACCGGCTGGTTGTTGAGCTTGGAGTGCGCCAAGAGGCGATTGATCGCGCCTTCGAGGTCGCGGCCGTTATGGGTGATGGTGCGCGCCAGATAGTCGAGCACTTCCTCCGGCACGTCGAAGCTTGCGTGGTGGACGCGGGCTGCGGCGACGCGCGACTTGAGAATGCCAAGCCGCAGTTCCTCGCCGAGCGAGCCCATCTCGACCACGAGGCCACCGGCGAGCCGCGAGCGGACGCGGTCGTCGAGGCTTTCGAGGTCCGACGGCGGACGGTCGGCCGCGATCACGACCTGGCGGCCGGCGTCGATCAGCGCGTTCAGCGTGTGGCAGAACTCGGCCTGCGTCGACTTGCCCTGCAGGAACTGGAGATCGTCGATCACCAGCACGTCGATGCCGCGCAGCGCTTCCTTGAACGCCAGCGCCGTCTGCGTCTTCAGCGCCGCGACGAAGCCGTACATGAACTTCTCGGCGGTCAGATACAGCACCTTGCGCTCGCCGCCCGAATTGCCGGCCCAGGTCACCGCCTGCAGCAGATGCGTCTTGCCGAGGCCGACGCCGGCATGGATGTAGAGCGGGTTGAACATCACGGGATCGCCACGGCGTCCCTCCGCGACCTGGCGCGCAGCCGCATGGGCCAGCGTGTTGGAGCGGCCGACGACGAAGCTTGCAAAGGTCAGGCGCGGATCGAGCGGCGAGCCGCCGAGCGCGTCATGGCTGGCCGACACCGGCGCGGTCGCAACCGAGCGCAGTTCGGGCGCGGGGCGGCCATCGGTGCGCTCGACACGGCGCATCTCGACCGGCGCAACCGCTTCCTTCACCGGCGCCATCGCACGGATCGCGGAACGCACGGTGAGGTCGATGCGATGCACTTCGGGCATCTCGGCCTGCCAGCAGGTCAGAACGCGGTCGGCGTAATGCGCCTGGATCCAGCTCTTGAGGAACCGGGTCGGAACCGACAGGTGCACGCTCTCATCGTGCACGCTCTCCAGATCCATCCGTGCGAACCAGCTCGTGTAGACGTCCTCGCCGACGCTCGTCCGCAAACGTCCCTTCACCCGCGACCAGCGATCCTGTTCCGTGTTCGTCATTGCCTTCGTACTTTTCCAAAACTGAGAGATGATGATTGCGAAAGCGCCGCGCAGGTTTGCTGCCACGACGCGACCTCTAGCGGGCGCGGTCTGCTCCGGACATGGCTCTCCCGTGTGGCGGCCATGCGCCACGCGACAGATCAGCTGTTTGGAGAAGATGCGTCCCGCGAGGTCAGCGCGTACTCGACGGACTCTGCGGGTAAGAGCCAACGTCCGAGGGGTTGATTACGGCACCACTGGAGATCTGCACTTCGGCTGTCGTTGGTTCGACTGCAGTGATGATACCGTAAGGCATAAGTCCTCCCCCTCCCACCGCGACGTATCGCGGCAAGTTGTCAGCTTGCTGGTGTCTTCAAATTCGAACTGCCGCTACCGAACACCGAAATGCCCGGCGCTTCGCCGCCGCCGTGTCGTCGTCAACCCGTTCACTTGCTCCGCGTTCCCGCTGCCAGATTCCGACTGACGTCCTGGTCCCTCTTGTTCGATCCCCCAAATTGCCGGGGACATCGCCGGAGATATTTTGACACAGGTCGTCCGTCCTCATATCGCTATGAGCCGTCAATCTAGCTTCGCTTGGAGAGCGTCGCTAACGCACACACCGCCGCCGATTTGTGCGTCCGCCCTTGGGTCTCAAACCGCGCTGATCTGGAGAGCCGTGGGCGTCGCGAACAAGAAATAAATACACCAAGCGCATTTTCTGACAATCCGTGGAATCGACGGGGATCGAGACTCTTCGCGACTGTTGCGGCGTTGCCTATGCTGAGTTGCGAAAGCAAGTTTTTGAATCAGCGCACAGATTCACGCGTGTCACAAACGACGGTGCAATACCAAAAATTTTTCATAGAAAATTTACATTTGGTCTCGCGCCGGTCATTTTTCCAATCGCTGTTCAGCGCTATGTGCATAAGTAATTCGCGAGACGTCATTTTTCTCGATTACTTTTGCAGGGTAACCCGCGTCGCAATTTTCAACGCGAAATGTTCGCGCGCTATTCCATCTATCCAGCTTAGCGCAGGACAATCTCTGGGCGAGTGCGCTGCGTTAAGCATATTTGCCGGTAGAACTACGGACGCGACGAAACATGACACGCAGTTTGTTGCTCGGCAACGCTGAGTCTTCTCGCGCTATGAAACTTCCACGACAAAAGTCGAGACAAAAACAAAAAGCCCGGCGTGAGCCGGGCTTCGTGACAAATGTGTTCTTCAGTCAGCTCGATTGGCCGGCGTGCCGGTCGGCTTGTTACTTCGCGAGCTTGGCGATGCTCTGCGTGAGGCGCGACACCTTCCGGCTCGCGAGGTTCTTGTGAATGATGTTGCGCTGCGCTGCCTTCATCAGCTCGGGCTCGGCCTTGCGCATCGCCTTGAGTGCCGCCTCGCGGTCGCCGCTCTTGATCGCTTCTTCGACCGTGCGCACCGCGCCACGCATCTGGGTGCGACGCGACTTGTTGACGATGGTGCGGCGGGCAATCTTGCGGGTCGCCTTCTTGGCGGAGGTGGTGTTGGCCATGGTTCTCTAACTGTCCTTCGGCGGTGATCGCTCAGTGGTCGGGCTTGCGCGCACCGGCCGGTTCAAATCTCAACTCTGATGTATTTGTCCAAGGTATTGACTTGGGTGTCCTTGAGGCGGCCATACGAAGAGCGCAAAACTGCTGCCCCCGCATGCGGCACTGTCCAAAGAACAGCGGCGGCAGGATTGCGCCCGCCGCCATCGGCCGGTCTTATAGATGGCGCAGGCGATAGCGTCAACGCTTTCGGGACCGAAAAAGGGCCTGAAATCGGCCTCCGGGGGCCGGATAAGCCGCTGAAGAGGTTGAATTTCCGGGGGACGCCCGGTAAGGCCTGACGACGCGTGGGGCGCGACAGGGAGTTTGGGTGACGCATGATCCGCGGCTTTTTCCGTCTGATCGGCCTTTTGCTGCTCGCTGGCAGCTTCATCTTCATGGTCTATGACGGGGCCCGCTACGTCGCCGACCAGAGCCTGCGGTTCACCCAATTCGGGCAGTTCTGGAACGATATCCACCAGTCGAGCCAGCAGGCGTTCCATGCCTGGGTGGACCGCTTCGCGCCCTGGCTCTGGAACGATGTGATCCGCCTGCTGCTGGAGCAGCCAGTGTTCGCGGTGCTCGGCATTGCCGGCATCCTGCTGATGATCCTGTTCCGGCCGCGCAAGCCGCTGATCGGTTACGCACGCGACTGAACCGGCTGCAGTCCTGTTGGCCGCAGCCATCAGTAACGGGGATGCCATCATCTGCGTAAGGACATATATAGGTGACAGCCGGCCCGCAGGCCGCAGCCCGCGTCGGCCGATGTCCCGCCTGGAGGTGTCCATGTTGTTCATGCGCAAGACCACCGCGTTGCCAAGCGCCGCCGAGGCGCTGCCGGGCCGCGCGACGCCGATCCCGACCGCGACCACGCATTTCGTCAATGGCAGCAAATTGACGCCACCCTATCCGCAAGGCCTCGAGCAGGCGGTGTTCGGGCTCGGCTGCTTCTGGGGCGCGGAACGCAAGTTCTGGGAACTCGGCGACGGGATCTACACCACTGCGGTCGGCTATGCCGGCGGCCACACGCCGAACCCGACTTATGAAGAGGTGTGCTCGGGGCGCACCGGCCATACCGAAGTCGTGCTGGTCGTGTTCGATCCGAAGAAGGTCTCCTACGAGAAGCTGCTGAAGACGTTCTGGGAGAACCACAACCCGACGCAGGGCATGCGCCAGGGCAACGACATCGGCACGCAGTATCGTTCCGCGATCTACACGTTCAGCGACGCGCAGCGCAAAGCAGCCGATGCGTCGCAGGCGATGTATCAGAAGGCGCTAGCCGCCAAGGGGCTCGGCGCGATCACGACGGAGATCGCGCCATCAGGCGAATTCTACTTCGCCGAGGACTACCATCAGCAATACCTCGCCAAGAATCCGGCGGGCTATTGCGGGCTCGGCGGCACCGGCGTGTCGTGTCCGATCGGCGTCGGCGTCACCGCCGCCTGACCGCATCGGCCTTGCGTTAAATCGATGGCCTTCCGGCTCCCCACTCGGGCCGCGCAAACTCTTTGTTAACCATAAGTGGTGCAAGACTGGGCCTGTCTCGCCGTTGAGGGATAGGTCCGGTGCCGGTTGCACGCGCGTTACGATTGCCGATCACTGCCGTTGTGGCTGCGCTCGCGCTGTCTGGCTGCATGAGCACGTCCGGTCCCGTCGCGGTCGGCCCGCAAGGCGTCGATGCCGTCACCTATGGTCCGGCCTACGCACCCGCTCCGGTTGCCGATGGAGGCGGCGGTGCCATCAGCGCATTGCGTTCCGCCTTCGCCAGCGCTTCCCCTGGATATGGCTATGCCGCGCCGGTCGCCGCCCCGGTCGTCTACGCCGCCGCACCGGGTGGGCCCGCCGGTTACGACAACTCCTATCATCTCGGCCCGGGCGACAAGCTCCGCGTCGTGGTCTACGGCCAGGAAGGCCTGACCAACTCCTATGCGATCGACGCCGCGGGCGCGATCACCATGCCGTTGATCGGCTCGGTGCCGGCGCGTGGCCGCACGCCGGCCGGGCTCGCCGGCGAAATCTCGGCACGGCTGCGCAACGGCTTCATCCGCGAGCCGTCGGTGGCGGTCGAGATCGAATCCTACCGGCCGTTCTTCATCCTCGGCGAGGTCCAGGCTCCCGGCCAATATCCCTATGTGCCGAACATGACCGTCGAGAGCGCGGTCGCGATCGCCGGCGGTTTCTCGCCGCGGGCCAAGCGCGACAGCGTGACGCTGACCCACACGGATGCGTCCGGCGCCGGCCGCTTCGTGGTGCCGCTCGGCACGCCGATGAGCCCGGGCGATACGGTGTTCGTCGGCGAGCGCTGGTTCTGACGAAGGACAACGTCCTTCGTCACTCCGGGGCGATGCGCAGCATCGAACCCTCAGGTGCGCAATAGCGCACCGGGGGTCTGGTGCTTGCGCACCATCCCGGAATGACGCTTACAGCGTCACTTCTTCAGATGCTTCCCGAAAAATTCCATGCTGCGTGGCCAGGCGATGTCGGCGCTCGCCTTGTCGTAGCTCGCGCGCTCGTCGCAATGGAAGCCGTGCTGTGCGCCGGGATAGACGAAGACCTCGATCTCGGGCCGCTTCGACTTGATGGTCTCGACATCGCTCAGCGGAATGCCGGCATCCTTCTCGCCGAAATGCAGCTGCGTCGGCACGGCCGGCTTGTCGTCGGCGAAGCGGATGATGGCGCCGCCGTAATAGCCGATCGCGGCCGAGAGCCCGTTCAGCTTAGTGGCGGCCGCATAGGCGATGCTGCCGCCGAGGCAGAAGCCGATGATGCCGACCGGCCCGACCGACTTCACCGCGTCGATCGCCGCCTGGCTGTCGCGCAGCATCGCGGGAAAGTCGGGGTTGGCGACGAACTTTCGCGCCTCGGCGACTTCATCGGGTGAGTAGCCGCTCTGGAAGTTCGGCGTGATGCGGTCGAAGATCGAGGGCGCAATCGCGACATAGCCCTCCTTCACCAGGCGGTCGCAGACCGCGCGGATGTGCTGGTTGACGCCAAATATCTCCTGGATCACGACCACAGCGCCCTTCGGCGCACTGGTGGGATCGGCGCGATAGGCGCCGAGTTCAAATCCGTCCGAAGCCTTCAGTCTGATGTCTTGTCCCATGGTCCATCCTTGTCGTTGGGGGTTGCATGAAGGGGTTTAGCGCCATATCCAGTTTTCGCCCCAGTCGGCCTTCCAGCCGGTCAACCGGTGTTTGCGGAATTGCAGGAAGAGACGGTCGTGGTGCGGGAACAGCCCGCTGCCGCCGAGGTCGCGGAAGGTCAGGAAGATCTCGTTGCCGGGCCGCCCGCTGACATAAGTGAAGGGTGTGCCGAGCGCGCGTTGCGCGTCTGCGACGCCCATCCCGAACGCGAGCGGCGTGTGGTTGGACAGCGTCGCGGTGAAGGTCGGCGTGGCCGGGTCGGCGAACAGCCGTGGCTTCTGGGCGTTCGCGTCGGTCGCGGCCGCCGTCAGCAACAGAGCGACGACAACCGTCTTCATGAGGCGGCCTTTCCGGGCGCGTTCGCCGCGAGACCGTCGAGGAACGGCAGCACGGCGTCGATGAACGCCCGCGGCTGGTCGATGTTGACGGCGTGGCCGGCGTTCGGGATCACCGCCTTCTGCGCGCCCGGGATCTTTGCCGCCATGTAGTCGGACGCCGCCAGGAACGGCGTGTCGTCGGCGCCGACCACAACCAGCGACGGCACCTTGATATCAGGCAGTGACTCGATCACCCGGGCATCGCGCTGCGCCAGCATGCCGCGCGCGGCGAGCGCGAGGCCCTTGGCGTTGCGGTGGGTGACCGACGCGCGCTCGGCGCTCAAGGATTTCAGCACCTCGAGCCCTTCGCGATCGAAGCGGTCGCCGGTGTCGCGGGCGCGCTTGTTCCAGACCTCGCGGGCGTCGTCCTTCTTAAATCCCGGGCCGGTGTCGATGATCAGCAGCGCACGCACCCGCGCAGGATGGGCGCGATGGAAGGCGAGCGACATGTAGCCGCCAAGCGACAGGCCGCCGACAACAGCAGTGTCGGCGCCGGCGGCGTCCAGCAGGGCGGCGATGTCGCCGACCGTCTGTGCTTCGCTATAGGCATCCGGATTGTCGGGATAGTCGGACTGGCCGTGGCCGCGCATGTCCCAGAGAATGAGCTTGTACCGCTTCGACAGCGCCTCGATCTGGCCCTGCCACATCGCCGACGTCGACGAATAGCCGTGGGTGAGGATCAAGGGCGGGCCGCTGCCGTGAATCTCATAGTAGATATCGACGCCGCTGCGGTTGAGCTTGGCCATTGACGGGCTCCTTCTGCTGTCGATGTCAGGTCCGGCAGCGCTACCGACCTTGGTAGGAGTGATCGATACGGCATCAATACTGGCATTTCAAAAGCTTCATGCCGTTGCCGCATCGCACAACCGGCAGTTTCCGAAATTTATTCTTTTCGATCAATTCCAAATTGGATTGCCTCCAGCCGGGAACCGGATCATTGTTTCGGCAACTGTCGCTTACCCGGTGGGCGCCGGCCAAGACCCAACAGTGAGTTGCCGCCGTAAGCGGCTTCCGACACCGGAAGGGGAGAGAGATGCCAAATCTCAACATCAACGGACGGAATATGTCCGTCGAGGCGGCCAGTGACACGCCGCTGCTTTGGGTCATCCGCGAGCAATTGCAGATGACGGGCACCAAATTTGGGTGCGGCGCCGGTCTGTGCGGCGCCTGCACGGTTCACCTCAACGGCGAAGCGGTGCGGTCCTGCCAGACCTCGCTCGCCGACGCCGTCGGCAAGAAGATCACCACCATCGAAGGCCTCTCCGCCAAGGGCGAACATCCCTTGCAGAAGGCTTGGGTCGCCGAGCAGGTGCCGCAATGCGGCTACTGCCAGTCCGGCCAGATCATGCAGGCGGCGGCGCTGCTGTCGAAGAACACCAACCCGACCAAGGAAGAAGTGGTCGCGCATATGGACGGCAATCTCTGCCGTTGCATGACCTATTCACGTATCCAGAAGGCGATCATGCGTGCTGCGTCCGACATGCGCACCGCATCGGCCACCGGATCCGAGCGGAGGGCCACATGAACAAGCACGTGAAAAACCTCGCGCCCGAGACGACCGACCTCAGCCGCCGTTCCTTCCTGGTCGGCACCGCTGCAACCGGTCTCGTGCTCGGCTATGCCGGGTCCGGCATCGACCAGGCGCTCGCGGCGCCCGCACCCGCTAACTTCGAACCGAGCGTCTGGTACGCGATCGCGCCCGATGGCCTCGTCACCGTGACCTGCGGCAAGGCCGACATGGGCCAGCACGTCGCCTCGACGATGGCGCAGATCGTGGCCGAAGAGCTCGGCGCGAACTGGAAGGACATGCGGGTCCAGCTCGCATCCAACGATCCGAAGTTCAACGATCCCGTGCTGGGCGCGCAGATCACCGGCGGCAGCTGGTCGACGATGATGAACTTCGACGCCATGAGCCGCGCCGGCGCGGCCGGCCGCATCGCATTGACCGAGGCGGCGGCAGCCTCGATGGGCGTGCCGGCCAGCGAACTGGTGGTGCGCGATTCCAAGATCAGCCATCCGAAGTCGAAGAAGTCGATGTCGTTCGCCGAGGTGGTGAAGAGCGGCAAGGCGACCAAGACCTTCACGGCGGACGATCTGAAGGCGATCAAGCTGAAGTCGCCGGACCAGTACACCATGATCGGCGTCTCGGTGCCGCAGCTCGACATCCCGTTGAAGGTCAACGGCACGGCCAAATACGGCATCGACGTGATGCTGCCGGGCATGGTCCATGGCGCGCTGGTCACGCCGCCGGTCCGCTACGGCGCCACCGTGAAGTCGGTGGACGATAGCGCGGCCAAGAAGGTGCCGGGCTTCATCAAGGCCGTCACACTGGACGACAAGACCACGACCACCACCGGCTGGGTCGTCGCGGTCGCCAACACCCATGCCAACGCCAAGAAGGCGGCGGCGGCGCTGAAGATCGACTACGATGGCGGTCCGAACGCGAAGCTGTCCAGCGAATCGCTGCTCACCGAAGCCAAGCGGCTGCAGGGCCTGAGCGATTCCGGCCAGTTCTTCGTCAAGGACGGCGATCCGAATGCGGCCTTCGGCACGGCGGCCAAGGTGCTGGAGGCGGAATACACCACCAACATCAACATCCATGCGCCGATGGAGCCGATGAACGCCACCGCGGAGTTCAAGGGCGACATCCTGCACATCTATTCCGGCAACCAGTTCGCGACGCGCTCCGGTGCGATCGCGGCCGGCGCTGCCGGGATCGATCCGAAGTTCGTGGTGATGCACCAGATGTGGCTGGGCGGCGGCTTCGGCCGGCGTCTCGACGCCGACATGATGGTGCCGGCGGTGCAGGCGGCCAAGGCCGTCGGCAAGCCGGTCAAGGTCATCTACACGCGCGAGAACGACATGACGATGGATTTCTCGCGTCCGCTGACCTACCAGAAGGTGAAGGCCGGCGTGGACGGCGACGGCAAGCTCGTCGCATTGAGCCACGATGTCGTCTCTGCCTGGCCGACCCAGCGTTGGGGGATTCCCGACTTCCTGTCGCCCTCGGTCGACAAGAAGGGGCCGCTCGACGCGTTCACCGTCAACGGCTCGGACTTCTTCTACACCGTACCCAACCACTATGTGCGGGCGATCAAGAACGAGATGGCGCACAACGCCACCCCGTCCGGTCAGCTCCGCTCGGTGGCGCCGGGCTGGACGTTCTGGGCGGTCGAAAGCATGGTCGACGAGATCGCCCATGCGACCGGCAAGGACCCGGCCCTGCTTCGGGTCGAGCTGCTCGACGGCAAGGGCAAGAACGACGGCGGCGCGCAGCGTCTCCGCAACACCTTGCTCGCGGCGATGGGTCTGGCCGGCTACGGCACCAAGAAGCTGCCCAAGGGCGAAGGCATGGGCGTTGCCTGCGTGTCGTCGCAGGAGCGCGCTACGGCGAGCTGGACCGCCTGCGTCGCCCATGTCGCGGTCGCCCCCTCGGGCGAGGTGACGGTGAAGAAGCTGACGGTTGCGACCGACGTTGGTACGCAGGTGAATCCCGACGGCATCCGGGCCCAGGTCGAGGGCGCGGCGTTGTGGGGCATGTCACTGGCGCTGTTCGAGAAGGCGACGTTGAAGGACGGCGGCATCGAGCAGACCAACTTCGACAGCTACACGCCGCTTCGGATGAGCCAGCTGCCGGAAGTTGCGGTCAACGTCATCGCCAATGGCGAGAAGGCGACCGGCGTCGGCGAGCCCGCGGTGACGGTGGTGGCGCCGGCGATCGGCAACGCCGTCTTCAACGCGGTCGGCGCCCGTGTCCGCGGCCTGCCGATCACCGCGGAGGCCGTCAAGGCTGCGATGAAGGCGTAACCGCTTGAACCAATGAAAACGCCGGAGAGCGGATCGCTCTCCGGCGTTTTTTTGCGCCTGGGCGTCGAGAGGTCGTGGCGGCATCAGCATCCTTGACCTGCAAAAATTCATCATCCGCCCGCGATGCCCGCGGCCGGATCGATTTCCGGGCCGCCTGATCTTGCTGGCGGAATCCGCGATCCATCAAATTGTATCCATTGCGCTTAACCGCCGTTCAGCATCCCCATTAAGTCGGAGGGAACGCATCGTCAGGTAGCGTTGGCATCGGTCGTTACCGCGACGGGGATTCCATGACTGCCTTGGCCAATAACCAGACTTCGAAGCGCCGTCTCCTGCTGGCGTCAGATCGAAGCGATCAAAGCAACGAACTCGCCAGCATCCTGCGCTCGGTGGGCGAGGTCGATACCGTTCTGACATCGGATATTCCCGAGCAGCCGGCCCACGATCTCTCCGGTATCGTCGTCGACATCAACCTGCGCTCGCCTGAAGCCGTGCAAATCGTTCGCGCCAAGCTGCAGGGCGATGCCTATCGCGAGATGCCGCGGCTGTTCGTGCTGGCGGATGCGCTGCACCACGCCTCGATGCAGGCCTGGGCGCTCGGAGCCACCGACACGATCTCGCGGCCGTTCGATGCGCGCGGCCTGCTGCAGCGCATTCGCGCCGCATTTCCCGACAACAGCGGCTATGACGAGACCGATCGCGGCAAGGCGCTTAACCGCGGCGTCGAGGCCGCGCATGCCGTGATGGTGAAGATGTTCGAGCGGATGCGCGCCGGCGAGCCGCTCAAGTTCGAAGACATCGTTGCCGCCGAAAACAAGATCCTCAAGGCGATCAAGCACAACTCGCTGCGCGAATGGCTGACCACGGTCGGCTGCCATCACCAGGAGACCTATCGCCATTGCCTGTTCGTGACCGGCTTTGCGGTTGCGTTCGCGCAGCATCTCGGCATGCGTGAGGATGACCAGCGCCGGCTCGCGCGCGCGGCGTTGCTGCACGATGTCGGCAAGGCCTTCGTTCCGGTCGCGCTGCTCGACAAGCCCGGCGCACTGACCGTCGAGGAGATGGCCGAGATGCGCGAGCATCCGCGCCGCGGCTACGAGGCGCTGTCGGCGCAGGGTGGCTTCCCGCCGGAAATGCTCGACGTGATCCTGCATCATCACGAATTCCTCGACGGCACCGGCTACCCGAACGGCCTCAGCGGCAACCAGATCAGCGACATCGTCCGCGTCACCACCATTGTCGACGTCTATGCCGCGCTGGTCGAGAAGCGCGCCTACCGGCTGCAATTCACCCACGCCAAGGCGTTCTCAATGATGGAGGAGATGGGCGGCAAGCTCGATCAGCAATTGCTGCAGGCGTTCCGCCCGGTCGCGTTCGGGCATTATTGAGCCCTCGCCGCTCGTGCCGTCATTGCTTCGTCGCGTCGTTCCTCGCAATGACGCCTGAGACATGGCTTTTAGCCAATCAACGCAAGTCCGCGTCCCTAACCCCGCCTAGATTTCGGCGATCATCGGTGTGACCGATGCTTTGGGCGGGTGAGGAACATCATGGACACGGCAACGACCGGGGATATGGACATCCCCGCCGACATCGCGGCAACCCTTGTCGATCCCGTCGCCTATGCCGACGACCGCATTCACGACAGCTATCGCTGGCTGCGCGCCAACAATCCGCTCGGCATCGCACGACCCGAGAAGTTCGATCCGTTCTGGGTGGTGACCAAGCACGCGCATATCCAGGCGATCAGCCGGCAGAACGACCTGTTCCACAATGCCGACCGGCCGACCACGCTGACCAACCGGGCGCTCGAGGAGCGCGTTCGCAAGATCACCGGCGGCCCCAATCTGGTGCGCTCGCTGGTGCAGATGGATGCGCCCGACCATCCGAAATACCGCGCGCTGACGCAGGGCTGGTTCATGCCGAACAATCTCGGCAAGTTCGAGGGCCGCGTCCGCGAGATCGCGCGCTCAACCGTGCGGCGCATGCTCGACCGCGGCGGCGCCTGCGATTTCGTCGAGGACGTCGCGCTCGGCTATCCCCTGCACGTCATTATGGAGATCCTGGGCGTGCCCGAGGCGGACGAGCCGCGCATGCTCAAGCTGACGCAGGAGCTATTCGGCCCGCAGGATCCCGACACGGCACGCGTCCGCGACGCGCTGAGCGCCGAGCAGGTCTCAGTGATGCTGCAGGCGATCATCGCCGACTTCTCCGCCTACTTCCGCAAGATCACCGAGGATCGCCGCCAGAATCCGCGCGACGATCTCGCCACCGTCATCGCGAATGCGAAGATCGGCGGCGACTACATGCCGGAGCACGATCAGACCAGCTACTACATGATCGTCGCGACCGCCGGCCACGACACCACCTCGTCCTCGACCGCGGGTGCGATCTGGGCGCTGGCCAGGGATCCCGCGGAATTCGCCAAGGTGAAGGCCAACCCGGAATTGATCCCGGGCCTGGTCGACGAGTCGATCCGCTGGATGACGCCGGTCAAGCATTTCATGCGCTCGGCCACCGCCGACACCGAGCTTGGCGGCCGCAAGATCGCCAAGGGCGATTGGCTGATGCTGTGCTACGCCTCGGGCAATCGCGACGAGGAGGTGTTCGAGGACCCCGATCGCTTCCGCAGCGACCGCAAGCCGAATCGCCACGTCGCGTTCGGCTACGGCGCGCATCTCTGCCTCGGCCAGTATCTCGCCAAGCTCGAGATGCGCATCCTGTTCGAGGAGCTGCTGCCGCACCTGAAATCGCTGTCGCTCGACGGCGAAGTGAAAATGACGCAGGCTTATTTTGTCAACGGCCCGAAGAAGCTGCCGATCCGGTTCGAGGTAAGCTAAGGCCTATCCGTCATTGCGAGGAGCGCTGCGACGAAGCAATCCATGTCTCAACAAGCGGTGAAATGGATTGCTTCGCTTCGCTCGCAATGACGGAGAAACGTCACTCCAGCATCTTCCTTAACTCCGCCTTCGCGACCTTCTCCAGCGTCGAGCGCGGCATCTCGTCGACGAAGCGGATCTCGCGCGGCACCTTGAAGTCGGCGAGCGCGGAGCGGCAGGCGGTCATGACCTTGTCGTGCAGGTCGGCGGACAAGGCGGCGACGCCGGTTTGCGGGATGATGAAAACCACCGGCACCTCGTCCAGCATCGGATGCTTCTTCGCCACCACAGCGGCCTCGCGCACGCCCGGCACCACCGCAATCACTTGCTCGATCTCGGAGGCCGCGACATTCTCGCCGCCGACCTTGAGCATGTCCTTGGAGCGGTCGCCGAACTTGATGTAGCCGCGCTCCAGCATCGTGACGCGGTCGCCGGTGATGAAATAGCCGTGCTCGTCAAAGCTCTCGCGCGTGGCCTTCTCGTTGTGCAGATATTCGGCGAACAGCGACAGGCCGGGAATGCCCTTGATCAGGAGATTGCCGGTTTCGCCGACGCCGGTCGCGCTGCCGTCATCGTTGGTGATGCGGATTTCGTATTCCGGCGCGGCGCGGCCGATCGACATCGGCGGGTTCGGCTGATCGACCTCGCCAATGATGCCGTGGGTGATGGTCTCGGTCATGCCCCACCAGCCGATGATCTTGATGCCGAATACGGCGAATGCCGGCGGTTCGTTCACGGCAGTGCCCCAGAGCCGGAACTTGTGGTGCTTCGGCACTTCGTGCTCCAGCAGCGCCTTCATGCAGAACGGGATCGTCGAGGTCCAGGTCGAGCCGTGCTCGAGCGCCACCGGCCAGAACCGGCTCGCCGAGAAGCGCGGCTGGATTACGCAGGTGCCGCCGACCCACAGGATTGCCAGCATCGAATAGGCCAGCGCATTGGTGTGGAACAGCGGCAGATAGGTCTGGTGTACGTCGCTCGCGTGCAGATCCTGATGCGCGGCGTTGATCTTGGCGCCCCACAGCGCGTTGGCATGTGTCCACAGCACCGCCTTCGGCCGCGACGTGGTGCCGGAGGTGTATTGTACGCTGCAAGGAGCGAGCGGATCGATCGGGCGCTTCGGCCGGTCGGCGCTATCGGCGAACAGCGCGTCAAAACTGTCGCCGCGCGCGGGCGGCTGTGCCGGCGCCTGCCCGGCGTCGTGGGAGGTCACCGCGATCCAGCGCAGCCCCTTGCAGTTGGCTGATATCAGTTCGGCATAGGCCGGCTGCGTGATCGCGGCGACCGCGCCGCAATGGCCGGCGAAATATTCGATCTCGGCGGCCGCCGAGCGGGTGTTAGTGGTGACGGCAATCGCGCCAAGCTCGACACAGGCGAACCACGACATGATCGCCTCGACGCAGTTGTCGAGATGGATCAGGACGTAGTCGCCTTGCTTGATGCCGCGTTTGGCGAGGCCCGCCGCGAGCGCGCCGACCCGCTCATGGAATTCGCCGTAGCTCCAGCGCCGCGCCGGCGCATCGAACGGCGCCCAGATCAGGAACGGATGATCGCGGCGTACCTCTGCGCGCATCCTGAGCAGCCATGGCACGTCGAGCCCGGCAAACGGCCCCACGATTCCCGGCGCTGCTTTTGAATTGGTCATATGTCCTCCCGCAGCCTTCGGCCGCCCTTGTGATCTTGGTTGGGAGCAGTTCTGCCATCGGCGTGCGTCGAGAGCAAATCGGGATTTGCAGGGCAATGTTGCGCTGAAGCGATCCGTTCCGCCGCGCGGAAAGGTTGGATCTATTCTCGGCACCTTTGATCGGGCGCGCTTCGCAGCCGCGCGATCGGTGGCTCGCGATGAAAGCTACTTCGCGCCGTCCTCATACGACGAAATCTCGATCAGACTGCCATCGGGGTCGCGGCAATAGACCGAACGCAGCGTGCCGCGCGCGCCCTGCCTGGCCACCGGGCCTTCCTCGATCTTTACGCCGTTGGCCTTCAGATGCGCGACCACCTGCTCGGGCGTGCTCGAAGTGAGGAAGCAGAGGTCGTCGCTGCCGGCCGCCTCGTGGTCGGCGGTGAACCATTCCACCTTGTCGGCATCGCGCGGCCGCACGTTGATCTTCTGATTGCCGAACACCAGCGAGGTGCGCGGTGTCTTGCCCCTACCGGGATCGAACACCTTCACCTCCATGCCGAGGATCCTGCTGTACCAGGCAACCGAGCGCACGACATCGGTGACGTTGATCACGAGATGGTCGAGCCCATTCACCTTGACGGACATGATCGATCCTCTTCGGTCCAGAGCGTTTTCGAGCGAAGTGGACACCGGTTCGCGTGAAGAAAACGCGTCATAACAAGATTGCAGCTTAGTCTTTCGTCGCGGTCAGTGTCGCACGTGTCGCACTGGTCGCATCTGACATTGTTTGTTAAAACCGCGCCGCACGCAACGCAACAGAAACGGGCAGGGCACCAAACCCTGCTGGATCGGGAGAGACTTCATGATTTCACGCCGCACTGCGCTGGGCCTGATCGGGTCGGGGATTTCGACATTCGCGATCGGCCGCGCATCCGCAGCCGACTATCCGGCGCGGCCGGTGCGCTGGATCGTGGGCTATCCGCCGGGCGGCGCCACCGACATCATTGCGCGCCTGATCGGGCAGCGGTTGTCGGAGAAGCTCGGGCTGCAATTCGTGATCGAGAACAAGCCGGGCGCCGGCAACAATATCGGCACCGAGGCTGCGATCAACGCCGAGCCGGACGGCTACACCGTGCTGCTGGTCAATCCGGCGAACTACATCAACGCCTCGCTGTACGCCAATTTGAAGTTCAACTTCGTGCGCGACGTCGCGCCGGTTGCGTCCTTCAACCGCGTCCCGAACGTGATGACGGTCAACAAGGACGTGCCGGCGAAGAACGTCGCCGAGTTCATCGAATATGTGAAGGCCAATCCCGGCAAGGTGAACATGGCCTCTTCCGGCAACGGCACCTCGGTGCATCTCTCCGGCGAGATGTTCATGTCGATGACCGGCTGCAAGATGCAGCACGTGCCATATCGCGGCGCTGCGCCTGCCATCACCGACATGCTCGGGGGCCAGGTGCAGGTGATCTTCGACAACATGCCCTCGATCATCCAGCACATCCGCTCCGGTTCGCTGCGCGCGCTCGGCGTGACGACGACGGATCGCTCCGCGCAATTGCCCGACGTGCCGGCGATCGCCGAGACCGTGAAGGGCTATGAGGCGAGCGCGCTGTTCGGCATGGGCGCGCCGAAGAACACGCCGAAGGAGCTGATCGCCAAGCTCAACACCGAGATCAACGCCGTTCTCGCCGAACCCGATATGCGCAAGCGCCTGGTCGAGCTCGGCGGCGACTCGCTGATCCAGACCCCGGAGGCCTTCGGCAACGACATCAAGGCCGAGACCGACAAGTGGAAGAAGGTAGTTGAGTTCGCAGGCCTCAAGGTCGAGTAGGCCTCGGACGTTCAGCGTTGCATCACCGCGCGGACAGCTCTGATCCGTGCGGTGGTGCCTGCCCCGCGAGGCAAATGCGGGGCCTTGACGCGGAATAAAATGACCTTCAGGAACCTTAGCCGAGATGCCGCGCTTTAACTGCGGCATCTGAGGAGGCGGATCATGCGCACGTCGCAAATGACAATGCTTGTCTTGGGAGCGATGACGCTTGCTGGAGTAGCGAGTATCACGCCGGCTTCCGCCGATCCTTATGACTATCCGTGGTGTGCGCAGGGGCCGAGCCTCGGCTATCCCGGCGAATGCGCCTACCGAACCTACCAGCAGTGCCTTGCGAGCGTATCGGGGCGCTTTCTCGCTTGCGGCGAGAATCCGCGCTTTTTGTTCAGCGAGCCGCCGCCACCGCCGCGCAGCCATCAGCGCCGGCACCGGACGGTCTACCCCGACTAGCAAACTTCCGGACCGGCGCCGCGCAAGACGGCTTTGCGACGTTCCCGACGTTCGTCGTGACGGTGCGCCCGTCGTCGCGCGATCGTGAAGACGCGCGCTTGACGCCGCGCCGTTTGCGCTTATACTAAACCACATGGTTAAGTATCAGGACGAAACGCTGGACCGCACCTTCGCGGCGCTTTCCGATCCCACCCGCCGCGCGCTGCTGGCGCGGCTCGGCGAGCAGGAAAGCCTGTCGGTGAGCGAGCTGGCGCAGCCATTCGCGATGTCGTTGCCGGCGATCATGAAGCATCTCGACGTGCTCACGGACGCCGGTCTGGTTGCGCGCGAGAAGACCGGCCGCACGGTGGCGTGCCGGCTCACCGCGAGGCCGATGGAGCAGGCGATGAACTGGCTCAATCGCTATGCGCAATTCTGGTCCGACAATCTCGACCGCCTTGCCGCTTTTGTGGAGGAACACCCATGGCAGCCAACAAATCCGCAGTCGCAGCCGACGCCGGCCTTGCCGCGCGTCCAAGCCTCACCCTCACGCGGCGCCTCCGCGCCCGGCCGGAAAAAGTCTACGCCGCGTGGACCGAGCCGGAAAACCTAGTGCAATGGTTCGGTCCGGGTCAGGTCAAGCCCGGCACGACGCAGGCCGAGCTCGATGTCCGCGTCGGCGGCCGCTACCGGATCAAGTTCACCGGCGCCAACGGTGAATATCACGAGGTCGGCGGCGTCTATCGCGAGGTGGTGCCGAACGAGAGGCTGGTGTTCAGCTGGGCCTGGCATTCGACGCCGGAGCGCGTCTCCGAGGTGACGGTGTCGATCAGGCCCGACGGCGGCGGCACGTTGCTCACCTTCCAACACGCGCAGTTCGTCGATGAGACCGCGCGCGACAACCACCAGCGCGGCTGGACCGAATTCCTCGGCAATCTCCAACACTATGTCGACGCCTGAAGCGCAAAGGAGCATCGCATGTCTCAGCACAAGATCGTCTCCCGCGAAGAATGGACCGCGGCCCGCAAGGCGCTGATGGTCGGCGAGAAGCAACTCACCCAGGCCCGCGAAGCGCTGAGCCGGCAGCGCCGCGAACTGCCATGGGTGAAGGTCGACAAGGACTATGTGTTCGACGGGCCCGGCGGCAAGGTGACGCTCGGCGATCTGTTCAAGGGCCGGCCGCAGCTCGTGGTGCAGCACGTAATGTTCGCGCCGGAGTGGGACGCGGCGTGCAAGAGCTGCTCGTTCTGGGTCGACGGCTTCGAGCGCATGGTTCCGCATCTGGCCGCGCGCGACACCACGATGGTCGCGATCTCGCGCGCACCGCTGGCCAAGCTCGAGGCCTTCAAGCAGCGAATGGGCTGGAGCTTCGACTGGGTCTCGTCGGGAGAGAATGACTTCAACTACGACTATGCGGTCTCGTTCACCCCCGAGCAGATCGACGCCGGGAACGCGCAATACAATTATGGAACGACCCCGCTCTACGGGCCCGAATTGCCCGGCATCAGCGTCTTCTATCGCGATGACGCCGGCACCGTGTTCCACACCTATTCCACATTCGCCCGCGGCCTCGACATGATGAATGCCGCCTATCACTATCTCGACCTGACGCCGCTCGGCCGCCACGAGGAGGGCTTGCCCTATCCGATGGACTGGGTGCGGCTACGTGACCAATACCAACCGGCACCGGTTCAGGCATCCTGCTGTCACAGCTGACGATCGCCCACGCGTTGCGTTGGCGATCGTCATCCCGGGGCGATGCGGAGCATCGAACCACAGATGCGCAATTGCGCATCGGGGGATCTCGAGATTCCGGGTTCACGCTTCGCGTGCCCCGGAATGATGGCAGCAGACAGCAGGAATCTCTCCATGCCTTACGTCGATGGTTTCGTCGTCGCCGTCCCGAAGAAGAAACTCAAGGCCTATGCGAAGCTCTCGAAGATGGCCGGCAAGGTCTGGCGTGAACATGGCGCGCTGGATTATCGCGAGTGGGTCGCCGACGACGTCAAGCCGGGCAAGCTGACGTCGTTTCCGCAGAGCGTGAAGCTGAAGGCCGGTGAAACCGTCGTGTTCGCTTGGATCACCTACAAGTCGCGCGCCCAGCGCGACAGGATCAACGCCAAGGTGATGGCGGATCCGCGCTTCGCGTCGATGGATCCGAAAACCGCGCCGTTTGATCTCAAGCGCATGATCTATGGCGGCTTCACGAGCCTGGTGAAGGTCTGAGGCGGCACGGTTTCGCCGCAATCCGCGCAATAACCGGCCGTTAAACATCACGCTCGGCAGGCTGAGCGATGCCGCTTGCGTTTACTTGGTGATCCCGTATACTTTGCAATACAAAGTGCGGGCAAATCATGCGCGACCTCGACAAGGCTTTGGCCGATATTCTCGCGATCCGCAGCCAGATTGCGGCGGGAACCGCATTCCGCGGCTACGGTCCGGCGACCGTCGCCGCCACCAGCGGCATCGCGCTCGTCACCGCGCTTGCCCAATATCTCTGGCTCGACGATCCCTCCTCGCATCCGATCGCCTTCCTTGCCGGCTGGGCGGCGGCCGCGCTGCTGTCGGCGGTGCTGATCTGGATCGAGATGCAGGCGCGCTCGCGGCGGCATCACTCCGGCCTTGCCGACGCGATGGTCCAGCAGGCGATCGAGCAGTTCGTTCCCGCTGTTATCGCCGGCGTGTTGCTCGCGGTCCTGCAATGGAAATTCGCGCCCGAGACGCTGTGGATGCTGCCCGGCCTGTGGCAGGTGCTGGTCAGCCTCGCCGTGTTCGCCTCGGTCCGCCTGCTGCCGCGCACGATCGCGCTCGGCGGTGCCTGGTATTTCCTGTCGGGCTTCACGGTGCTCCTGATCGCAAGCCAGAGCCACGCGCTGTCGCCGTGGACCATGGGACTGCCATTCGCGATCGGCCAGTTGCTGCTCGCGGCGCTGTTGTATTTCGCTTCCGGAGGCCATGATGCCGAAGACTGACGTGACCACCGCGCCATTCGCCTATGATGGCCTCGACCGCGTCATCCACGAGAAGGCGCGGCTCGGCCTGCTCACCTCGCTGATGGCGCATCCGAAGGGGCTCGCCTTTGCCGATCTCAAGCAACTCTGCGGTCTGACCGACGGCAATCTCAGCCGGCATCTGCAGGTGCTGCAGGAGGCCGGCCTCGTCGATGTCATCAAGGGTTATGAAGGCAATCGTCCGCACACCACGTGCCGTCTGACCAAGAGCGGCCGCCGCCGTTTCCTCGATTATCTCGCCGTGCTCGAGCAGCTGGTGCGCGACGCGGCCAAGGCTGCCGGCACGGCCGACAAGGCTGAAAAGACCGCCGGCAAGGACGAAGGCGCATCTGCGCGCCTTGGTATCCAGCCGGTTTGATCATCCCATTTTTTGCCCGGAGACTTTGTGATGCAAAGCAACGTAGCGCTCAAGCCGGAAGCCGACGCCCGGCTGCATGTCGGCATCATCATGGACGGCAACGGCCGCTGGGCGACGCGGCGCGGCCTGTCGCGGCTGCGCGGACATGAGGCGGGCGTCGAGGCAATCCGCCGCATCGTCGAGGCCGCGCCGGACCAGGGCGTCGGCACGCTGACGCTCTACGCATTCTCGAGCGACAATTGGCGCCGGCCGAAAGCCGAAGTCACGGCGCTGATGGCACTGTTGCGGTTCTATCTCGCCAACGAGATCGCAGCCCTGGTGCGCAATGGCGTCCGCCTCACCGTGATCGGCCGCCGCGACCGGCTGCCCGATGGTATCGCAGCCGCGATCACCCGTGCCGAGGCTGAGACCTGCGACGGCACCACGCTGCATCTGCGCATCGCGATCGACTATTCGGCGCGCGACGCGATCCTGAACGCCGCGGCGCGCGCCGCCGGTACAGGCCAGCTGAGCCGCGAGAGCTTCGCCGATCTCATCACCGGCGAAGCCGGCTTGCGTGACGTTGACCTGATCATCCGCACCTCGGGCGAGAAGCGGCTGTCGGACTTCCTGCTCTGGGAGGGCGCCTATGCCGAGCTGCACTTCACCGAGCGGATGTGGCCCGAATTCGATGCCGATGATCTCGCCGACGCGCTCGCCTCGTTCCATCGCCGCGAGCGCCGCTTCGGCGGGCTGACCGCGATCGCACCGGCGCAGGTGCCGAACCTTTAGCGCGAGCCGCGCGTCTAGCAGTTCCAAAAGCCCGGCCGGGGGGTTGGGCTCTCTCTCGCAAAATGCGGGGACGAACGATCACGCCAACCAAAGCGGGAGCGATCATCCATGCGCATTCTTCTCATCAACGTGCCGCACCCGGCGATCGGTAGCCGGATCCCCGACGACCATCTACCGCCGCTCGGCCTGCTGTCGATCGGCGGTCCGCTGATCGACGACGGACACCACGTTCGGCTGCTCGATGCCGAGTTCGGGCCGATGCCGCTCGAAGCCATCGTGGCGGAGGCATCGCGGTTTTCGCCGGATGCCGTCTTGTTCGGCCATTCCGGCTCGACCTCGGGCCATCCGGTCATCGCGCAAGTGGCGCAGGCCATTGTCAACGCCGTGCCCAAGGTGCGGATCGTCTATGGCGGGGTGTTTCCGACCTATCATTGGCGCGAGATCCTGCGCGAGGAGCGCTACGTCACTGCGATCGTGCGCGGCGAAGGCGAAGAGACCGCGCGGCGCCTGATGCGGGCGCTGGAGGCCGGCGACGATCTCCGCATCATCAACGGCATCGCCTTCCGTGACGACTACGGGCCGCGCGTCACGCCGCCTGCGCCTGTTATCCGCGACCTCGATGCCTATCGTGTCGGCTGGGAGCTGATCGATCACGCGCGCTACAGTTACTGGGGAGGGCTGCGCGCCGTCGTCGTGCAGTTCTCGCGCGGCTGCCCGCATCTGTGCAATTATTGCGGCCAGCGCGGCTTCTGGACGCGATGGCGGCACCGCGATCCCGTGCGCTTCGCGAAGGAGCTCGCGCGGCTGCATCGCGAGCACGGCGTCAAGGTGATCAATTTCGCCGACGAGAATCCGACCGTCTCCAAGAAGGCCTGGCGCACTTTCCTCGAGGCCCTGATCGCGGAGAATGTCGATCTGATCCTGGTCGGCTCGACCCGCGCCGACGATATCGTCCGTGATGCCGACATCCTGCATCTCTACAAGAAGGCGGGCTGGCAGCGCTTCCTGCTCGGCATGGAGAACACCGACGAGAGGACGCTGGAGCTGATTCGCAAGGGCGCCACCACCACGATCGATCGCGAGGCCATCCGTTTGATGCGCCGGCACGGCATTCTGTCGATGGCGACCTGGGTGGTCGGCTTCGAGGAGGAGACCGATCGCGATCATTGGCGCGGCCTGCGGCAGTTGTTGTCTTACGATCCGGATCAGATCCAGATGCTCTACGTCACGCCGCATCGCTGGACGCCGTATTTCCGTCTCGCGGCAGAGCGTCGCGTCATTCAGGCCGATCGCCGGCTCTGGGACTACAAGCATCAGGTGCTCGCGACGCGGCACATGCCGCCATGGCGGGTGCTGCTCTGGTTCAAGTTCACCGAGATGGTGCTGCAATGCCGGCCGAAGGCTTTGCTCCGCGTGCTGTTTCATCGCGACGCCGGACTTCGTCATGCGATGCGCTGGTACACGCAGATGGGACGCCGGGTCTGGCCGCACGAAATTCTCGGCTTCCTGCGCGACACCAGGCTGGAGAACGGACCGACGGTGCGGGAATTTTGGGGCGAGCCGCAGGATAGTGAGGAAGAAGCGATGTCATCGCAGCGGCCCGAGCGCAGCGTCGGCACATCGCGCGCAGCGCAAATCGATACCGTGCTGCCGGGTTCTGGATGACTGGCGCTGATGACTGGACGCCTGAGTCATCAGCGCGATAATTTCCAGATCGACTGCGCAGAACAAAAAGAACCGTGGCGGTCGAGGCGGCGAGTTGAGCATACAGGTTGCGATTCTAAAAATATTGACCAGTCACGTCAGCGGCAGAGCCACACTCGATTCACTCAAGCACGATCTCGCTATTCTCTCGTCGAGCGGCGATGATTGGCATGCGCGGATCAAACGCCTGGCGTCGCGGGTTCCCGAACTCGACATCTTCAGCAATGGCTATGTGCTGCGTGACGTCGGAGGCTGGGAGATCACACCGGCCGGACGTGAGTTCCTGCACGCGCTGGAAGCGGTCGCGCAAGACAATCTGCCGGCTGCGCCAGTGGCCGAGGCTGCGGTCCGCGCCGAAGGCAGGCTGATCGTGGTCGGTCACCGCTTCAGGAACAGGACGCGGCCGCAACGTGAAGCGGAGCCGAGCGCGTCAGTGCGGCGCCGGCCGTCCCGCGAGCCGCGTTGAACCTCGCAGCGTTGCCCGCGACCTACCTTCGGGACGTGGCTCTGGAGGTCGCAAATGACTGCATTGGCTCAATCGATCGCTCGGGTATTTCCGGCCAATTCGATTCGGAGCAGCATCGCCCGGCATGTCCTGCTGTTCGGCTTTGCGGTCCTGTTCGTCGCGGTGCTCAGAGCTAGCTATGGCCTCGATCTGAGTGCAGGCTTCTTCTGATTTTTCCGGCTGCAAGTCATACTGGGTTAACCGGACCGGGATAGCTAAGCACACGCTATCCTTGCATCTCGAACCCGGGCCGATCTTCCATGGATAAGCCGATGCGCTGCCAGTGCGGCAGGACGCGAACCATTGTGCTCGACAAGCATTTCCGGACCGCGCTGCTATGCCCCAAATGCGATGAGGCCCAGCTGGCCGCGCCGGCCAGGCCGGAGCAACGGGTGTTGACCGCGCGATAGCGCGGTCGTCTTCGGCGCCGAAACTGGCCAGCGCGATGGGATTGACTTGAATCGTGATGGCGCTTTGGGTCGTTGATTGAGCATGATCTTTTCGGAAAACCGCTTCGCACTTTTCCGGATCATGCTTTAGGTTCCGTCTGATGAAACGGTCCAAAGCGAAACCCGATGCCGCACCTTTCCGATACCACCGCCGCAACGCCTGCTGACGTGACGCTTGCCGACGTGCGCCGTGCCGCCGAAACCATCAGGGACTCGGTCATGGTTACGGCGTGCAACGAGAGCCGTACGCTCGGCGAGATCTGCGGCTGCCGCCTGTTCCTCAAATTCGAGAACCTGCAATTCACCTCGACCTTCAAGGAGCGCGGCGCGCTGAACAGGCTGCGAGCGCTATCCGCCGAAGAGCGCAAGCGCGGGGTGATCGCGATGTCGGCCGGCAACCATGCCCAGGGCGTGGCCTATCACGCGAAGCGGCTCGGCATCCCCGCCACCATCGTGATGCCCATCGGCACACCGATGGTGAAGATCGAAAACACCAGGCGGCACGGTGCCGAGGTCATCATCACCGGGCAGACGCTGGAAGAATGCTTCGCCTTCGTCGGCACGCATGCCGCAGAGCGCGGCCTGATCCTGATCCACCCCTATGACGATCCGCTGATCATCGCCGGGCAGGGCACGATCGGCCTCGAAATGCTCGAGGCGGTGCCGGAGCTCGACATTCTTGTCGTGCCGATCGGCGGCGGCGGGCTGATCTCGGGCATCGCAACGGCCGCCAAGGCGATCAAGCCGTCGGTGCAGATCATTGGCGTGCAGGCCCAGCTCTATCCGTCGATGTACAATGCCGTCAAAGGCGAGCAGCTGCCGATGCGCGGCGATACGCTGGCCGAGGGCATCGCGGTCAAGGCGCCCGGGCAGATCACCACCAGGATCGTGCGCGACCTCGTCGACGACATCGTCCTCGTCAGCGAGGACCAGATCGAGCGCGCGGTCGCGACCCTGATCTCGATCGAAAAGACGGTCGTCGAGGGCGCCGGCGCCGCCGGCCTCGCGGCGGTGCTCGCGGCGCCGGAGCGCTTTGCCGGCCGCAAGGTCGGCCTCGTGCTGACCGGCGGCAATATCGACACCAGGCTGATCGCCTCGGTCCTGACCCGTGAGCTCGCGCGCGAAGGGCGGCTGACGCAATTGGCGCTCGACATCGTCGACCGGCCCGGACAGCTCGCGGCGGTGTCGATCCTGCTGGCCGATGCCGGCGCCAACATCATCGAGGTCTCGCACCAGCGCACCTTCTCCGATCTGCCGGCGAAGGCGACGCTGCTCGAGCTCGTGATCGAGACCCGCGATCGCGCCCATCTGGAGGACGTGCTGGCTGCGCTCAACGCAGCCGGATTTGCGGTGCGGGAGAGTTAGGGATCTTGCACCCTTCGTCGTGAGCTGAAGTACTCAACCCGTCATCCTGAGGAGGCCGCAAGGCGGCCGTCTCGAAGGATGAATCGGCCACCAGCCGGGCCGTGCATCCTTCGAGACGCGCTGCGCGCTCCTCAGGATGACGGGTCATTAGGTTGGCGAACTAGGCCTCACTCATCACCCGCCGCAAGCTCGGCGAGCTTGGCGATGGTGTTGAGATTGCGCGCGGTGCCGCTCGCGGCGGCGGGGATCTTCAACTTCGAACGGCCCATGCCGCTGCCATAGGCGACGTAGATCTCGCGCTTGCCGAGCCGCATCTGCTCGTCCTGCTGGCCCTTGACATCCTTCAGGGCGTCCTTGGGCGGCGGCTCGTCGAGGAAGATCGCGACCGTAAAATTCGGCGGCGCTTTTGGAAATGGATTGGCCTTCAGCACCGCGGCGATCTCGTCCGCGCTCCTGACGGCAACGCCGACCGGCTTGCCGGCATAGGTCTGCAGCCGCTGCTCCAGCGCGGCCTTGACCTTGGGCGCTGCGAGTTTGGAGGAGAACACGACATTGCCGCTGGCGATGTAGGTCTCGACGTCGGCGAATCCGGCGTCGACGCACATCGCCTTCAATTCTGCCATCGGCAGCTTGCCGGTGCCGCCGACATTGACCGCGCGCAACAGGGCGACATAACGCGGCATCACGGCCTCACGTCAGCAGCAACGTCATGCCGGGATCGCCCTTCTGCATCGCGCGGCCATAGGCCGGGCGCGCGGCGATGCGGCCGAGATAGTTCCTGATGTTGGGGCAGCGGCCGAGATCGTAGGGCAGGAAATAGCGCATCGTCGTCAGCGAGAAGCCGATCATGATATCGGCGGTCGTGAACGTATCGCCGGCGAGATACTGGGCGTCGCGCACCCGCGCCTCGATCAGATCGAACGAACGGTCGACCCTCGCTTTGGTCGCCACCAGTATCGGATTGTCGGCCGCGAGGTTGAGCCGATGGAGGATCATGCTGCGGCCCATCTGTGCCTGCAGCGTGCCGTTGGCGAAGTGAAACCAGTACAGGAACTGGGCAAAGTCGGGATGTTCCGATTTCAGCGCCAGGCGTCCATTGCCGTATTTGGCGACGATGTATTCGACAACAGCGCCGGATTCGGCCAGCACCAGCTCGCCGTCGGTGATGACGGGCGCCGCGCCGATCGGATGCAGCGCCTTGTAATCGGCGGGCGCCAGCATCGTGACCGGATCGCGCGCGGTGCACTTCAGTTCGTAGGGGATCTCCAGCTCCTCGCACAGCCAGACGATCCGCTCCGATTGCGACTTGCCGAGATGGTGAACGGTGAGCATGCGCGCTCCTGAAGCATGATCCGGAAAAGTGGACACCGGTTTTCCGAAACGATCATGCGAAAATAATGATCATGATGCGCTTCCATCGAAGCGCATCAGGCGTTCGTTTTCTTCTTCGCCGGCTTCTTCTCTGGTTTCTTCTCAGATTTCTGCTCGGATTTCTTCTTGGATTCCGTGGCCGGCGGCAGCTCTTCCATCGCCTTCTTCATGGCGCGGGCATAGGCGTCGGCGGCGTTCTCGGCCGAATTCTGCAACCGCTTGGCGGTCGCGGTCGCGTTCAGGATCGTGCTCTTGGCGAGGTGGCGGAAGCGCGCCTTGGTCTCCTTGTCCTTGGCCTTGGCGGCGCGCGCGACCCAGACGGCCTGGCGCTTCTTGGCAGCCGCCATCACGGCCTTGGTCTGCGCTCTTGCGGTTTGCCGGATGACGGCGTCGAGGTCGGCTTCGGCCATTCAGATACACTCATTGACTGGACATGCGCCGGGCGGGCGCACGGAAGGAGGGGAGCTATCACTAGCTCAACCGGCGCCGTTTGAACATGCCGATCCGCTTGCGATGCCCCCCTGGGGATGGCCACAGCCAGCGGCTGGCATGCCGGCCGTGCCGGCCAAACCAATGAACGCCCTACCGGGCGTACGGTTCAGCATGATATAGCGGCGCGGCCCGGCCGGTGCCGCGCAATCCAATCGAGGTTTCGATGCCAGCAATCAGCCGACGGAGCCTGCTTGGCGGCCTAGCCGTGCTGGCCGCATCGCCTTCGCTCGCGGTGGCAACCGCCGAGACGCTGACTGTCGATGCCGCCGAAGGCCAGGTCACGCTCAACCGTTTTGCCTCCGGGCGGGCCGGCAAGCGGCCGGCGGTGTTGATGCTGCACGGCTTGCGCGGCTTCGATCTCAGGCCGCAGGCCTACGAGCGTTATGCCAATGCGCTGACGGCAGATGGCATCGACGCCTATTTCGTTCGTTACTACACGCCGGCCGACGAGCAGGCGCTTGCGACGATGCACACGAGCGAGAGCCGGGCGCCCTATGAAGCCGGGCGTTTCGACGCCTGGGCCGCGCGCGTCTCGGCCGTGCTGACCACGGTGCTAGCAGGTGCAGACAGTTCCGGCCGGGTCGGACTGCTCGGCTTTTCGCTCGGCGGCTACGTTGCCGCGGCCGCGGCGGCGCGTGACGAGCGGGTGTCCGCGCTGGCCGTGCTGTATGGCGGCATGCCCGACAAGATCGCGCCTCGGGTGAAACACCTGCCGCCGATGATCGAGCTGCACGGCGAGGCCGATCGCAACGTGCCGCTTGCCAGCGGTGAGCAGCTTGTCAGGCTGGGCAAGTCGGTCGGCGCCGCGGCGGAGATCGTCAGGTATCCGGGCAAGGCGCACGGATTTGATTTTGCGGACAATGACCCAATGGCCGCAGACGCGGTCAACCGTGTTGCCGGATTCTTCCAGGCTCGCCTGAGCGCGACGTAAGTCTATTCCGCGGACGGACCCGGCGGCACCTTGGTGCCGGCGAGCAGTCCGGCCAGCTCCACCTGCCGGCCGAGCCCGGTCTTCGCCAGCACGGCCTTGAGCTGGTTGCGCACCGTTTCGCGGGAGATCCCGAATGCGACGGCGATCGCCTCGACGGTACGTCCTTCGCCGATGCCGCGCGCGACGCGCGCCTCGGCCGGCGTCAGGTCGAACAGGCCCTGCAACACTTCCGCGGTCGGCACCTCTGATGGCACCACCGGCGTCACGATCACGATCGCCAGCGCGCGGTCGAACAGGTCGCGGGCCGCGCCCTGGATCGGGACCAGATGCACGATCAGCGGCGGACGATCGGCCTGTGCCGCGATCGGGACCGAGCGGACCTCCACGCCGATGAGGCCGTGATCGAGTGCTCCGACTGCCTGCGCGAACAGCGCATCGGCGGCAGGCACTGCCAGCGTTAGGCGATCGGTACGATCCTGCATCACGTCGGGCACCAGGCGGTTGAACAGCGTGTTGGCCGCCATCAGGCGGCCGCCGCGCCGCAGCACCGCCGCGGGCAGGCCGAGCATCGCCAGCGACTCGGTTGCCGCCCTGGCGCGCTCCATCCCGAGCCGCGCCGACAGCAGCGCGGCCCGCGCCAGGTGCGGGCGCAGCGCGTCGAGCTGTTCGATCGCTTCCGGCTCGATCGGCCCGTGCTGGTACTCGCGCTCGACGCTGAAGATCAGCACGTCGCCGCTCGGCACCGGGATCGCGGTACCGGCGCCCCATCCGAGCCCGCGCGGACGGAAGAATTCGCGGATCTGGAAATCCTGCTGCACTTCCTCGGGCGTATCGAACACGTCGATATCGCGCAGGAAGCCGGCATGATTGGCCGCGAGCAGGCGCGGCAACCGCCCGTTGCGCTCGTGCCAGCCGCCTTCGACATAGGCAACCGTGTCGTCGTGCATGTCGGGGGAGGCGACCCAGCGGACGTCGTGCGGGTCTGCCGTCAGCAGCACGATACCGCGCGCTTTCGCGATGCCGCCGACCTGATGCAGAACGTTCGGCCACAACTCCGGGAGGACCGCGGCCTCATAGGCCAGTTCAATCAGATGCTCGTGCAGGTCGTTCGCCATCGGCCATTCCAGAAATGCTGTTGCCCAACAGTTAAACCCATCGATCGCGGAATTATTGCCTAGAGCAATTCAGTCTGGCCTACGAGTCCGGGCTATTCCGGTGCGACCACTCGTATCACGAGGAATTCCGGTGTTTGGCGGTCTTGCGGGTAGAGCCTCGCGCCTGCGTGCCGGGTCTTGTTCGTTTGGCGGCGACCCGGCGCGCGGCTGCCAGCGCAGCCTGCGCCGAGACCAGGAGCTCTCGGGCTCGAGCGACGCGCCGAAAGCCGCCGATGCCAAGGTCACCGAGATCAAGCCCAAGATTTGATGATCAAGCTCGATGACTGGGACCTGACGATCGTCGGCGGTTGTGACGGAAATTCAACCCGCGTGACAGTCAGACATCTTTCCGAAGTGTCGCGAAACGTAGTCGCCGTGAATTGCCGCTGTGCATGGCCCGGCAGCGTCACACGTTTGCAACGCTGCGCGCGATCGTTCGACCATGAACATCCTTTAATTTGTATCCGCGCGACTTGCCGCGCTTGCTAGGCGGCCATCTTGTGACATTCAGTCGAGCCATCGCCGGCTCGGGGAGGGCCGATGATCAGCCGCAGGGTGCTTTCCGGATTGCTGATGACGCTGGTCGGACCCTCATCGGTCACCGGCAACTCGCTGGGGCTAGGTCATTGCCGGGGATCGTGCGCGAATGTCGACCTGCCGGCGCTTGGCTACGATACGTTCTGCCGGTCGTTGTTCGATATCGCGGCGAAGGGAAAACTGCGCCCGATCGCAACCGGCCCGGACATCCGACGGGAGATGCGGTCGCTGTTCCGGGCGCGGCGGCTCTATCGGCCTTCCCGCGACGACATCCGGATTCTATGGCGCGACACGGCGGATGGATTCTCGGTCGCGAAAGTCGAGTTCGATCTGGAATGCGGCGTGCCGGTGCGCGGATGTCTCGGAATCCCCAACGGCGCGTTCAAGGGATTGATCCTGCTCGGTCACGGCATGGCGAGCACGCCGGAGCGATGCTTCGATGACGCCGACAAGGATTACATGAACGCGCTCGGCAAGCAGCTTTGCCAGGACGGCTATGTCGTCTGGTGTCCCTACATCGTCCAGATCGGAAATCAGGAAAGCCAGAACAACATCGCCGCGATGCTGGCATCCCATGGCGTCTCGGCGCACAACGTGTCGTGCGCATCGATCGACGCTGGCGAAACCGTCTGCCGGAAGCTGACCGGCGCGTCCGGTCTGAATGTCGGCGTCTACGGGGTGTCCTCGGGCGCGTTTCTTGCGCTGCATCTGGAAGCCGCGACAGGGCGGATGCGGCCGACCGTCGTCTCCGGATACATGCGTGACGAGAAGAAGTTTCTGATGTCGTCCACCATCAGCAAGAACCTCGGCATCGAACTTGCGGCCTACATTCATTTCGCCAACAGCCGCGCCAAATACACCGGCGCGGAGCTGGCATACCTGCTCTGTCCATGCCCGCTGTTCGTCGAGATCGGCAGCCATGACGCTGCAAACGCGATCGAGCTTGGGCGGGACGAGAAGTTTGCGGAAATGCAGTCGGTCTACGCGGCCTCAGCCCATCCGCAACTGATTGAGATGGACGTCTTCGATGGTGTGCACGAGGCCAGCGGCAAGCGCGCAAGGCCGTGGCTGTACGGCCATCTGGCGTCGCCGGTCTATCAAGAGATATCTCGCTTGAAGAACGCCATCGCGTTGTGAGTAGCGACCGCTATTCCCGCTGCAATACGCCGCCGAGCCTGCGCCGTGTCGCAGATACCCATCCCTGATTTCGATCATGCCGGTGCACGCTTGCGCGTATCACATTGGTGCGAGCTTCCGGCGTCCGCGGCATGCCCGAGCCGACGGCGATGACTTTACAGGATTGTCGGATTGGGCGCGTTATGATCTCCTGTAACGCACCTTGCCTATCTCTGGCCTTCACGGTCTGAGGGAACTCGACGTCATATCCGTCTCGTCAAGCTTGTTGATTGCCGAAGGGTTGGACCGCATGAGTGGTACGGAACGAATGCTCGGTGGATTGGCAGGGTTTCTTGTATCGGCGGGACTTGCGGCTAGCGGGATATCGGCGGCCCACGCCCAGGCAGGTCCGCCCGGGCCTCCTGCCGTCGGCGTGTTCGAGGCGGTGAAGCGGCCGGTCACCGAGACCAGTGAATTTCTGGGGCGCATCGAAGCGCCCAACCGCGTCAATGTGGTAGCGCGTGTCACCGCGTTCCTGGACAAGCGGAACTTCGTCGAGGGCGCCGAGGTCAAGGCCGGTGACCTCTTGTATCAACTCGAGCGCGGCCCGTTCGAGGCCGACCTCGCATCGAAGAAGGCGCAGGTCGCCCAGTTGCAGGCGACGCTGGTCAACGCCAAGCTGACCACCGACCGCGCCAAGGCCCTGATGGGCGGGCCGGCCGGCCAGCAATCGAACGTCGACGCCGCGGTCGCCAACCAGCAGAGCCTCGAGGCCCAGGTGCAGGCCGCGCAGGCGCAGGTCGACCTGTCCCAGATCAATCTCGACTACACCATGATCCACTCGCCGATCGACGGCAGGATCGGACGCACCGCGGTCACCGAAGGCAACGTCGTGACGCCGAGTTCGGGAACCCTGACGACCATCGTCAGCCAGGACCCGATGTATGTCACGTTCCCCGTTCCGGTGCGCGAGGCGCTCGATCTGCGCGAACGCTATGCGACGCGCGGCGGCTTCAAGGCCGTCGTGATCCGCCTGCGTCTGACGGACGGCCGGCTCTACGACAAGGTCGGCGAGCTGAATTTCGTCAACAATACGATCGCGCAGAACACCGACACCATTTCGCTGCGCGGCACCATTCCCAACCCGTCGACATACACCTCGGTCGCAACCGGCGGCGCGGTCCGCGAGCTTACCGACAACGAGTTTGTGACCGTTCTGCTCGAAGGCGTGCAGCCGGTCGAGGTGCTGGCGATCCCGCGCTCGGCGGTGCTGTCGAACCAGCAGGGCGAATATGTCTACGTCGTCGGCGCGGACAACAAGGCCGAGCAGAAGCGGATCCAGCTTGGGCAATCGACGTCGACGATTGCGGCAGTGACGGGCGGCATCGCGCTTGGCGACAAGGTCATCGTCGAAGGATTGCAGAAGGTCAAGCCGGGCGAGGTGGTCGCGCCGGGGCCTGCCAGCGCGCTGATCCAGTCGAGCATGAAGGTCTCGGCGGATGGTGGCGCCGGCAGCGCGCCGAAATCGACGGGCAATAACCCATGATTTCCGCTGTTTTCGTCGATCGTCCGCGGCTTGCGATTGTCATCGCGTTCGTGATCACGATCGCGGGCGCGCTGGCGCTGATGCAAATCCCGGTCGCCCAGTTCCCGGACATCGTGCCGCCGCAGGTCACGGTCTCGGCCGTGTTCCCCGGCGCTTCGGCCGAAGTCGTCGAATCGAGCGTCGCCCAGCCGCTCGAAGCGCAGGTCGTCGGCGTCGACAAGATGCTCTACATGAAGTCGACCAGCGGCAATGACGGCAGCTATACGCTGACGGTCTCGTTCGCGCTCGGCACCGACCCTGACATCAACACCGTCAACGTCAACAACCGGGTGCAGAGCGCGCTCGCGCAATTGCCGACCGAGGTGCAGGCGCAAGGCCTGACCGTGCAGAAGAAATCTTCGGCCGTGCTGCAATTCATCGTGCTGTACAGCAAGAGCGGCGAGCAGGACCCGCTGTTCATCACTAATTACGCCATCATCAACGTGCTCGACGCGATTTCGCGCACGCCCGGCGTCGGGCAGGCGTCGCTGTTCGCCAAGCTGAACTATTCGATGCGGATCTGGTTCGACACCCAGCGCCTGACCAGCCTCAATCTGGCGCCGTCGGACGTGATCGCCGCGATCCGTGCCCAGAGCGTGCAGGCGCCGGTCGGCCGCATCGGCGCGCGTCCGATCAGCAACGATCAGCAGTTCCAGTTCAACGTGCAGACCCAGGGCCGCCTGACGACATCCAAGCAGTTCGGCGACATCGTGCTGCGCGCCAATCCGGACGGATCGGTGCTGCGGATCAGGGACGTCGCCCGCGTCGAGATCGGCGCGCAGAACATGGATTCGGAGTCGCGGATCGACGGCAATCCCGGGGTGCCGATGGGCATCTATCTCGCGCCCGGCGCCAATGCCGTGACGACGGCCAAGGCCGTGCAGGCCACGCTTGCGAAATTGTCGGAACGGTTCCCGCCGGGCCTGACCTACCTCGTGCAATACGACTCCACGACCTTCGTCTCCGACACGATCAAGGAAGTGATCAAGACGCTCGGCGAGGCCTTCGTGCTCGTCGTGATCGTGGTGTTCCTGTTCCTCGGCAATCTGCGCGCCACGGTGATTCCGGCGGTCGCGGTGCCGGTCAGCCTGATCGGCGCCTTCGCAGTGCTGCTGGCGCTCGGCTATTCCGCCAACACGGTCTCGCTGCTGGCAATGGTGCTTGCGATCGGCATCGTGGTCGACGACGCCATCGTCGTGGTCGAGAATGTCGAACGCGTCATGGAGGAGGAGCCGGAGCTGTCGCCGGCCGACGCCACCAAGAAAGCGATGGCGCAGATCACGGCGCCGATCATCGCGATCTCGCTGGTGCTGCTCTCGGTGTTCGTGCCGATCGCGTTCATCCCTGGAATCTCCGGCACGCTGTTCCGCCAGTTCGCGGTGACGATCAGCGCCGCGATGGTGATCTCGGCGCTGAACGCGCTGACATTGTCGCCGGCGCTGTGTGCCGTGTTCCTGCGCCACGGCGGACCGCGCCGCGGCATCATGGGACGGGTGCTCGACAGCATCGATTGGGTGCGTGACCGCTATGCCGGCGTGGTGCAGCGGCTGGTCCGTCTTGCGGTGCTGTCGCTGGTCGCGGTGCTGGTATTTGCCGGCGCGGTGTTCGGCGTGTCGAAGATCACGCCGACCGGCTTCCTGCCCGAAGAGGACCAGGGCGCCTTCTTCATCGCGGTGCAACTGCCTGACGGCGCCTCGGTGGCGCGCACCAGCGAGGTCACCAAACAGGTCGAGGCGCTGTTGAAGAAGAACCCGGCGGTCGATCACGTGCTGTCGATCATCGGCTTCTCGTTGCTTGATGGTGCGAGCGAGCCGAATTCCGCCTTCATGGTGGCGCGCATGAAGGCGTTCGCCGACCGCAGGGCCACGACCGAATCGGTACAGGCCGCGATCGGGCAGACCTTCGTCGGCGGATCGCAGATCCGCCAGGCCTCGGTGCTGCCGTTCAACCTGCCGCCGATCATCGGGCTGTCGACATCAGGCGGCTTCGAATATCAGCTCGAAGCGCTGGAAGGGCAGGACCCGGCTTCGCTCAGCAGCGTGATGGGCGGGCTGATCGGCGCCGCCAACCGCAATCCGAACCTGGCCCGCGTGTTCTCGACCTTCACCGCGACCAATCCATCGGTCTATCTCGACATCGATCGCGCCAAGGCACAGGCGCTCGGCCTCAACATGGCCGACGTCTTCACTGCGCTGCAGGCCACGCTGGGCGGCATCTATGTCAACAACTTCAACCTGTTTGGCCGCACCTGGCAGGTCAACGTGCAGGGCGACGCCGCCGATCGCCGCGACATTCCCGACATCTGGCAGATCTATGTGCGCAACACCGGCGGCGAGATGGTGCCGATCCGCTCGATCGCAAACTTGCGGATCGTCACCGGCCCGCAGGTGATCACGCGCTACAACAATTATCGTTCGGTCACGGTGAACGGCAGCCCGGCGGCGGGCGTGTCGTCGGGCACCGCGATCGCGACGATGGCCGACCTCTCCAAGTCGACGTTGCCTTCAGGCTATTCCTATGAGTGGACCGGCACCGCCTATCAGGAGCAGGCGGCCTCCGGCCAGACCGGCATCATCCTCGCGCTGGCGGTGCTGTTTGCCTATCTGTTCCTGGTGGCGCTGTATGAGAGCTGGACGATCCCGATTCCCGTGCTGCTGTCGGTCACCGTCGGCGTGTTCGGCTCCTATCTCGCGATCAAGCTCGCAGGGCTCAACCTCGATCTCTACGGCCAGATCGGCCTCGTCGTGCTGATCGCGCTCGCCGCCAAGAACGGCATCCTGATCGTCGAGTTCGCCAAGGAGCAGCGCGAAGCCGGCCGGCCGATCGCGGAAGCCGCGACGATGGGCGCGCAGATGCGCTTCCGCGCCGTGATGATGACCTCGATTGCGTTCATCCTCGGCTTGGTGCCGCTGGTGGTCGCGACCGGCGCCGCGGAAATCAGCCGCCGCGCGGTCGGCACCGCGGTGTTCGGCGGCATGCTCGCCGCCAGCTCGATCGGCATCTTCCTGGTGCCGATGCTCTTTGTCACCTTCCAGGGCTGGCGTGAAGGCGTGAAGAACCGCTTCGGCAGGCGGAGCAAGGCGGAACAGCCGGCGTCGCATTAGATCCGGCTAATCCCATCGCGCATTAGCGGGGCGCGTGAGGCGGGGCTATACTGCCTGCCTCATCGAGGGAGTTCCGGATTGAGCGTTGCCTTCACCAAGGAAGAAAGTGCCGAGACTGCGTCCGAAACGCTGTTGCCGGACCGTCCCATCTCGCCGCATCCCAATCTGGTGACCGAAGCGGGACGCAAGGCGCTGGAACGCCAGCTTCAGGAGGCGCGCGCCGCCTATGAGACCGCGCAGCAGCTGGAGGACGTCAACGAACGGCGGCGGCAGTCGGCAGTTCCGCTACGCGACGCGCGCTATATCACCGAAAGGCTGCGCACCGCGCAGGTCGTCGCCGATCCTGCTTCGACGGAAGCCGTTGCGTTCGGCAGCACTGTGACCTTCAGCCGCGCCGACGGCCGCGTGCAGACCTACCGCATCGTCGGCGAGGACGAAGCCGATCCAAAGGCCGGCTCTATTTCGTTTGTCTCGCCGGTGGCAAGGTCGTTGATGGGCAAGGCCCTGGGCGATGTCGTCGGCACCGGCGATCAGGAGCTGGAGATCGTGGCGATCGCCTAGCGTGAGGACTTCAATTGAGCCGGCGTGTCCGCACGCTCGGTTCGCCTCTCCCGCTTGCGGGGGGCCGACGCGCGTAGCGCGGCGGGTGGGGGCTCTCTCCGCGGTACGACTCGTGGGGAGAGCCCCCACCCGCCGCGCTACGC
>NZ_JASGSR010000053.1:0-53958 GCF_040446015.1 Bradyrhizobium sp. INPA03-11B | reverse complement strand
TAGGCACGAACCGCGCGCGGGATGCATGCTCAAAGAATGAGCGAAGCGGCGCGGCCTCCGTGATGCAGTGCGAGATCGTGGCGTTCAGGCCGGCTTCTTCGCGCGTGCCTTCTTCGTACGAGCCTTCTTCGCCGCGATGTTGTCCCGCGCCATCGTAAGCGCGCTGTGCAGCGTGAGCTGGTCGGCTTTCGCAAGACGGACATTGGTGCTGCCGCTCTTGCCCCAGCCGCCCGGCACCGGCCGGAAGATCTCCGGCTCGGCCTCGACCACGACAGCCTGCTGTTCGGGCGTCAGCTTCACCATGCCCCAATCCTTGTCGGGATAGCCGAGCGTCGCGAAGATGCGCTTGCCGACGCGGAAGTCGACTGTACCGTTATGCGCGCCTTCAATCACTTCGGGCAGGCTCAGCGCTGTGCGGCGGAAGCGGTCTGCGGACATGGTTGCCAACGCGATCTCGTCGGCTCACCATATCACGGACAGCGGACGATCAATCGCTCGCCTTCAGGACATTCAGCGCATACCATCCCCAATAAACGCGATGACGCTGGATCAGGCCGTCCTTGATCTCCATGACCTCGACCAGATCCATCTGGTCGCCATCCGGGGACTGGCGCGGATATTCCCAGGTAAGGATCCGGCCGTCGCTGAAGAAGCCCTGCTTGAAGCGCCGCCGCTGCGGCGGGTTGGTGCGGAACACGCGTGTGATGAACTCGCGTACTGCGTCCCGGCCTTGGACGATGCCGTCTTTGCTCTGCATCAAATGCTGCACCAGCGGGCTCTCGATCGATGCATCGGGCGCGTAGAGCGCGAGCGCCGCCTCGAGGTCCTTGTGGCCGAGGGCCTCGTCCCAGAGCCTGTAGATGCGTTCCGCGTCTTGGTTGGCTTCGGTCATGATTGTTCCCTTGTGTGTCGTCGACTGCCGCCGATCTGACCGGAAGCAGCGGCCCTGACGTTTCAGGAAAATCTGAAATGAGTTTCGCGATATCGCGAATGCGGGTAGGACGATTTGGTCCGATAGGGAGGACGATGCGGTGGGATCATCCCAATCCGTGCAGACGGGATTTTCGCGGATCGCCGAGGCACTGGGCGATCCGGTGCGCGAGGCCATGGTCAGCGCGCTGGCCGACGGCAAGGCGCTGCCGGCGGGCGAGCTTGCCGCGGTCGCCGGCATTTCGCCGCAAGGCGCCAGTGCGCATCTGCAGAAGCTGGTCGATGCGCGCGTGCTGTCGGTGTGGGCGCAGGGCAGGTTCAGATATTACCGGATCAGGGACGACGACGTCGCGGCGCTGATCGAGAACCTGGTTGATCTCGCGGCGAAAGCCACTGCCGCGCCCAGGCGTGCGATGCCGGCCGCGCAGCTTAGGCAATCGCGCACCTGCTACCATCACCTTGCCGGCCAGCTCGGCGTGCTGCTGTTGAATGCGCTGGTGCGCCGCCGCCTCGTCATCATCGACGGCCGCGATGGTCGCGTCACCGAGCAGGGGCTGGCGTGGTGCCGCGCCGAACAGATCGATTTCGATCCGGCGCGGCAGCCGCATCTGCGGCTTTGCAATGACTGGACCGAGCGCGTACCGCATCTCGCTGGTCCCTTTGCCAATGCCGTGCTGGCGCGGCTGGTCGAGATGCGCGGCGTTGCGCCGCATCGGATTCCGCGCGCGTTGCGGATCACCGATCGGGGGCGGGCGTTCTTTGACCGGCTCGGTGTGCAGGTTCCGTTCTGAGAGCGCGTGAATGAACTAGCGGCCGTCCTCGACCTCGGTTTCCGGGCGGTCGTTGCCGGAGGCGGTCTCGGTCAGCCATTTGCCGTCCGAGGTCTCATACTGGATCGCCTCGGTGCGCCCGGGAACGCGTTGCTCGTTGGCGGCGCGCCGGGCGGCGGCGAGCGCTGCGGCACGGGTTGGAAACGGTTCCGAGAACACCCCGTTGACGGTATAGGCCCAGCCGCCGTCGTGCTGGACAACCTTGTAGATCACGTGGCTCATCCGGAACCCTCGTTTCCGTCGTGGACGATGAGGCTGCCAGAATAGACCACGATGTCGTATTTTGCAGCAGCCGATCGTCTTTGAGAGAGCCGCCCCGCTGGTGCGGGCGAGGGAGACCGACATGTGCCGCAATATCAAGACGCTGTTCAACTTCGAGCCGCCCGCGACCGAAGACGAGATCCACGCCTCGGCGCTGCAATTCGTGCGCAAATTGTCCGGCTTCAACAAGCCGTCGCAGTCCAATGAAGCCGCCTTCAATCTTGCCGTGGCCGAGGTTTCCGCTGCTGCGCGAAAACTCCTGATCTCGCTGCAGACCACGGCGCCGGCGCGCGATCGCGAGGTCGAGGCGGAGAAGGCGAAGGAGCGCTCGCGCCTCCGGTTCGGCTGAGGCCCAGCGCATTCCGTGACACAGGTCACGGTCAGGCGTCAGGCCGCCGGGCATCGTTGCCGTTCATCCCGGCCCCGGAGCAACGCCATGAAGCCTGCCGCCCTGCTCACACTCTGTTCGATTGCGTTCGCCGTGCTCTGGACCTGCGGCATGCTGTGGTCGAGCGGCACGATCGACCTCGCCAACGTCATCATCCTGTCGGCGTGCGGGGCGTTCGCGGGTGTTGCATGGTACTACGCGATGCGCTGGGTCTTCCAGCTCATGCAGCTCGCGCGGCCGTCCGATCCTCCGCCAAATCCCGGCGCGGAGCGGTAAGCATCGGGTGCGCGCTCATGCAGGCGGTTCGTAGCCAATGATGCGGACAGGGCTGGCCGCATCGTTTGCGCGATGACAAGAAGGGTTACTTCTTGTCCTTCTTGCGGTGCTTCTTCTTTTTCTTGTGATCGCCGTCCTCGTCGTCATCTTCCTCGAGATCGATGTCATCGACTTCAAGGGCGATCGCCTCCGCGGCCGCGCGCTCGACGGCATCGCGTTCGGCCTGCTCGGCGGCTTCACGCTCCTTGGTGCGCTTGTAGTCTTCCCAGGCGTCGAAGATCATGTGCAGCCAGGGCATCACCTGCTCGATCGACGGCAGTTGGCCGGGCGGGCCGGCTTCACCACGCGGGCCGGCCGGTCCCTGCGGCCCCTGTGGACCTGCTTCGCCGCGCGGCCCCTGTGCGCCTGCCTTGCCTTGCGCACCCGGCTTGCCCTGGGGGCCAGCCTTTCCGACCACGCCCGCCTTGCCCTGCGGACCCGGCTTGCCGCGCGCACCTTCCGGCCCCGGCCGGCCGGGATGTCCCTGCGGTCCGGGCTTTCCCGGCTCGCCCTGACGGCCCTGCGGCCCCTGTGCCCCTCGTGCCCCCTGGCGGGAAGTTGTCTCGTCAGCCACTGATATGCTCCGTCGCGATTTGAAGCCGCTTGTAACAGAGGTTGGACGACGGCTTCAATTCTGGCGGCCGCCACCGATGCGAGCGATCAACAGTCATAATTCCATGGTCATTATGACAACGGAGGACGCATTGCGGGTTCTGGACGGCAGCTACGGCGAAGCATCGCAACCGCTCGACATCGTCGTGACGCGGCACGATGTGTTTGAGGAAGCGGCCTTTCGTGGCACGGGTGTGCTCGATCTCTATGAGGAGCTGTTTCCCGCGAGCGAGCGCGACAGCCCTGACGACATCGTACGCTGGCTGCTGTCGGACGATGTCGGCGAGATCAGGCAGTTCAGCGTCGACGGCCGCACGATGTCCTACCGTCTCGACTCGCGCTGCTTCATCCTGCGCGCCGCCGGGCGCGCGATCGGGCTCGGCTTCTTCACTTATGATCACGCAAGCGATCTGATCTTTTGCAACCACGTCGGCATCGGGAAGACGTGGCGTGGCAGTGGCCTGGCGCGCGCGTTCTACCGCGAGATGGTCGACATGCTTGACGCGTTGTTTCCGCGTAACATCGGCGTGGTGCTCGAGGTCGAGCCGTTCGATCGCGATCGCGTGGCTGCGATCATCGCCGAACTCGAGCGAACGGGCAGGCGCCAACTCGCCGTGGACGAGCAGGATGATATCCGCCGATTGCTGCGCGCGCGTTGGTACGACAAGCTCGGCTATGGCGTGTTCTGCAACGCGCGGACGATGCAGCCACTCCTGTGCCGCTCGCCATGTCTTGATCCTTGCCTGCCGTCATCGGATTGGGCAGCAGGTGAAGAAAACTACTGGCTGATGTGGCAGGCGCGGACCGGCGCGCCCTCCGCCGACGGGCGCGGAAGCGAGTTCTGGCAAAATGCTGTCGTCGCGATCTACGTCGAGATCCTCGCAAAGTCCCTCGTCGATGACGATCCGAACGGACGGCGCGACTATTGGGACTATGCGACCGCGCTGGTGGCCAAGACGATGCAACAGACCGCGACGACCGACATGCGTCTCGCGCGCTGCCTCGGTGACGAGGACAGCGCGCTGCTGTCACGCTGGCGGCGGCTTGCGATCGATCTCTCGATCTAGGGCCTGATGAGACTAGGTTGAGCTAAATCGACGGCGGAAATTCACCTCTCCCTTGGGAGAGGTCGGCGCGTAGCGCCGGGTGAGGGGGTACGGTCTATCGAGAGCGCAAGAGCCCTCACCCGGATTGCACTGGACGATGCTTCGCATCGCCAGGCGCAATCCGACCTCTCCCCGACGGGGAGAGGTGAACCAAGGCCGCGCCGAGCCGAAACTCATCCCGCTTTAGGGCCGGCTAGGCCGCGGCGTGCTCGCTCAGCGGCACGTCGATGCCGTCGGCCGAATATTCGCGGATCTTGTTCCGCAACGTTCGGACCGACAGTCCCAGCACGCGCGCGGCGCGGGTGCGATTGCCGTCGCAGCGCGCGAGCGTTTGCAGCACCAGTTCCCGCTCGACTTCGTCGACGGTCGCGCCGATCAGCAGTGGAACGATTTCATTTGGAGCCAGCGACGGCAGCAGTGCTTCCGGCGACGGTACGGTGGACGCGTATGACATGAACTCCTCCCGATCAAGGCCCGCCTCGTCGATGAGGCGGAGACATCGAGAAACCAACTACCCCGTACATCCACGGTGTGCCGGTTTGGTTAACAAGACCTTAACGCGTCGCTAACTCCCTGCTTTGTAAGCAAAATACCCAGAAATCGCCACGATTGCGGTTCCATCCGTCACAGTGTCCTGTAGCCGCCGTCGACCATCACGATCGATCCGGAGACATAGGCCGAGAGGTCAGAGGCGAGGAAGATCGCCGGGCCGACGATGTCCTCCGGCTTGCCGGCGCGGCCGAGCGGGGTGTGGTCCATGAACACCTTCACCAGATCGGGATTGGTTGCGCGCACCTTCTCGTTCAGCGGCGTTTCGATGAAGCCGGGGCCGATCGCGTTGACCCGCACGCCGTCCTTGCCGAGTTCGGCAGCCAGCGCCTTGGTGAAGCCGAGCACGCCGTGCTTGGAGGCGGTGTAGGCCGGCGAACTCGGCGTGCGCAGATGCACGAAGGACTGGATCGAACCGATATTGACGATGCGCCCCTTGTTCTTGCGCAGCGGCGCGAGGAACGAATGCGTGACGTTGAAGACGCCGGTCAGATTGATCGCGATGATGTCTTCCCAATCCTTGATCACCGCATCGTCCGCGCCGAGCATGCCGTTGCGGCGCGCGATGCCGGCATTGTTGACCAGAATCGAGACCGGTCCGACCTTGTCGGCGACCTGCTTTGCCATCGCGATGCAGGCGGCGCGATCGGTCACGTCGAGCGCAAAGCTCTCGGCCTTGCCGCCGGCGTTCCTGATCTCCTTGGCCGCCTCCGCCACCGCATCGCCGTTCATGTCGAGCAGCACCACCCGCGCGCCCTCGCGGCCGTAGCCGAGCGCGATGGCGCGCCCGATGCCCGAGCCTGCACCGGTGATGACGGCGATGTGATTGTCGAGAAGGGCCATGGCGTTTCCTCGTTCTGATTTATGAGCGTTGTCGACAACACTATTCAAAACTGCGCCAACCGAAACGCCAAGCCGCGTTTGCGCGTTGCTGTCATCCATATTCGGATGACAGTACGGACCGATCATGGACCCGCATATCAGACACTGGAAAGTTGCGATCGAGCGCTTTTGCGCGGTGGCCGATCCCGACTATCGCGAGATGGCCAAATTGATCGCCGAGATCGCCACGACCGATATCGACGAGACGCTGCGGCATGCGGCCGCACAGGTGCTGCCGATCCTGCGCCAGGCAGCGCTGAAATCGGCCGACCGCCGCACCAAATCGATGGCGCTGCGCCGTCTTGGCATCGTCAGCGATGCGCTTCACATGCTGTCCGCACCGCAGTTCGGCCGCCGTGGCCTGACGCCAAAGGTGCTGTCGCAGGAAGAGCGCTACCGGCAATTGCTGGGCCTGCCGTTCGGCCGTCGCCTTGCGGCGACCGAGGTCCATCAGGCGTTCAAGCGCGCCGCCAAGACGGTGCATCCTGACGGCGGCGGCAACGGCGCCGCGTTCCTCGAACTTGCCGCCGCGCGTGACGCGCTGATCAAGCATCATTGATGCTTGATCGCGTGATGCCCTGACAGCAGAAGAGCGGACGCCGCGTTGTTGCCGCGTGTCCGCCCTGTGCGTGATCGGTGAGTGCTCAGAACGCGCAGGTGCCGTTGTTGAGCAGTCCGGTCTTGTAGGTGAACGAGGCGTCGAAGGTCGGCAGCTCCTCGCTGACGACGGCGAAGTTTGCGGGCCACGGCGTGGTCGGGATGCTCTGGTCCCAGATCTGGCAGAAGCCGGTGTCCTGCCAGCGGATCAGATGATACGGGTTGGCGCTGGCGGGGCTTGCCGCGGCAAGCACGGACACGGTGGCGGCAATGGCGGCACAGGCAATCGCGAGACGACGCATCGAAAATCTCCGGTTTGAATATGTGAATGCTCCGCGGGCAATTCCTGGAGCTCAGGGGCCGATCGCCCCGGACATGCAGTGAGTGTTGCAACCCCGGGAACAGGTTCAACGCCGGTTGCACGGAAACAGCCGTCAACAGATCGGCCGGCGCTGTGCCAAATTGCGCCTGGTCACGCGCTTGCTACAGTCGCGCATTGCGATTCGCGCCGGCGTCGCGACGCAAGAAACTCGACGTGAGCAAATCTTGGGGAGACTGCACATGAAATTTTCATCCACCCTTCGTGTCGCACTGGTCGCGCTGCTGGCGTTCACGGGACTTGCTTTCTCTTCGGCCGCCCGTGCCGACAGCGGCTTCGTGACGCTCACGATCTACAAGGCCGGATGGATCATCGGCGGCTCCGGCGGCAGCGGTGTCCTGACGTTCCGCGGCCGCTCCTATCGGCTGTCCACCGGCGGTCTCGATTATGGCCTGGTGTTCGGCGGCTCCAAGACCGTGCTGCGCGGCCGCGTCAGCAACATCAATCGTCCGTCCGACGTTGCCGGCGTCTACGGTGCAGCCGGCGCGGGGCTTGCCGTCGGCCGCGGCGCGCGTGCGATCGTGCTGACCAATCAGAAGGGCGCGGTGCTGGAGCTGACCGGCCACCAGGTCGGCCTGATGGCCAACGCCGACCTGAGCGGGCTTGCGATCACGATGCGGTAGGCCATTTCGTTCAATCCGTCCCCGTCATCCTGAGGAGCGCGTCTTCGCGCGTCTCGAAGGATGCACGGCCCGGCTGGTGGCCGATTCATCCTTCGAGGCTCGCCGAAGAGGCTCGCACCTCCAGCGACAACGGCAAAGCCGTTGCGCGGGGATGACGGGGGTGAGCACTATTGAGCGAAGCGGCTACTGGCTTCGCGTGAAGAAAACGCGTCAAAACAAGAATCTAGAGCCCCGTTCCGATTCCATCGGACCGGAAACGACTTTAGCGCGTGCGCCTGTGCGATTTCTGGATATTAGAAATGTACCTGTGAGTTGCCCGACGTGTCAAGTGGCCTAGTCGAGCGCCTGCCGCCGCCGGCTACTGTGCATGGGGTTGTTTTCGATATTTTGGCAACGTCTGCCCGCGATTGCACTGCCTGCGGGCATAACCTGAACGCGGCGGTACCTACCTGAACAGATGCAGCGCTGCGTATTGCAGCAGCATGATGGTCTTGGCGTCGACGATGCGGCCGTCGCTGATCATGGCGAGTGCGTCGTCGACCGCAAGCTCCAGCACCTCGATGTCCTCGCCCTCGTCGGCGAGGCCGCCGCCGTCACTGACACGCATCGCGGCATCGTATTCGGCGACGAAGAAATGCAGCTTCTCGGTGACCGCGCCGGGCGTCATGAAGGCTTCGAATACCTTGCGCACGTGATCGAGCCGGTAGCCGATCTCTTCCTCCCCCTCGGCGCGAATGCGCTCTTCCGGCGCGGCATCGTCGAGCATGCCGGCGGCGGCCTCGATCAGGAGATCATCATAGCCGTTGGCGAAAGCGGGATAGCGGAACTGGCGCACCAGCACGACGGTGCGGGTGTTCAGATTGTAGGGCAACAGCACCGCACCGTTGCCGCGGTCATAGACCTCGCGCACCTGGGTCTGCCATTCGCCATTGCTGCGGCGGTAGTCGAAGGTCGCGCTCTTCAGCTCGTAGCGGCGCTTCGACAGCAGCTGGACGTCCTTGACGCGGACGCGGTCGGCGATGCTCATGCGTCGATCCTCGAACTTGTCACGGCGTCGCTTCGCGACCATCGAGCCATTTGGCCAGCATCACCGAGGTTGATTCTTCGTAGCCGAGCGTTTGGTAGAATGCGCTCGCCTTGGCGTTCTCCCGCCGCACCAGCAATTGCAGCTTCGGCACGCCGGCCGCACGCAGCCAATCCTCGACCGCGGCCATCATGGTGCGGCCAAGGCCCTTGCCCTGGCGGTTGGGATCGACCGCGACGTAATAGACCCAGCCGCGATGGCCGTCATGGCCGACCATCGCGGTTGCGACGATCGTGTCCGAGTTGCGGCCGACCAGCACGGTCGAACTCGGTCCGCGTCGCGCCAGTGCAATGTCGGAAGCGGGATCGTTCCAAGGCCGTGTCAGGCCGCAGGCCTGCCACAGCGCGACGACGTCAGAGATGTCGGCGTCGGTGATTGGTGCGATGGCGAGGGAGGGAGAGGGCATTGTCGTCTGCACGGTCACAGCACCTTGCCCGGGTTCATGATGCCGAGCGGATCGAGCATCGCCTTGACCTGCCGCATCAGTTCGATCGCGACCTTGTCCTTGACGTCGGGCAGTTCGTCGCGCTTGAGCACGCCGATGCCGTGCTCGGCCGAGATCGAGCCGCCCATCCGCAGCACGATGTCGAACACGACGGCGTTGACGTCGTGCCAGCGCGCCAGGAAGTCGGCCGCGTTGGCGCCGACCGGCTGGCTGACATTGTAGTGGATGTTGCCGTCGCCGAGATGGCCGAACGGCACCGGCCGTGCGCCGGGGATCAGCTTCACGACAGCCGCGTTGGCCTCCGCGATGAAGGCGGGCACGGCCGCGACCGGCACCGAGATGTCGTGCTTGATCGAGCCGCCCTCGGGCTTCTGCGCCGCCGACATCTCGTCGCGCAGCTTCCAGAACGCCTGGCGCTGGCTCAGATTGGCGGCGATCACGGCATCATCGACGATGCCGTCTTCCATGCCCTGGGCGAGGATCGCCTCCAGCGTGTCGCGGGCATCGTCGCGCGACGACGACAATTCCATCAGCACGTACCAGGGATGCTTGCTCTCAAGCGGATCGCGGATATCGATGCCGTGGCGGATCGAGAAATCGACCGCGACGTCGGCGAGCAGTTCGAAGCTGGTCAGGCTGCCGGCCGCCTGATTGCGCGAGATCGACAGCAGCTTGAGCGCGGCCGCCGGCGATTTCAGGCCGACATAGGCGGTCTCGACCGCACGCGGCCGCGGAAACAGCTTCAGCGTCGCCGCGGTGATGATGCCGAGCGTGCCCTCTGCGCCGATGAACAGGTTGTGCAGGTTGTAACCTGTGTTGTCCTTCTTCAGCTTCGACAGCGCGTTCAGCACGCGGCCGTCGGCCAGCACGACCTCGAGCCCGATCGCCATCTCGCGCGCCACGCCGTAGGCGAGCGCTCCGGTGCCGCCGGCATTGGTCGAGAGGTTGCCGCCGATGGTGCAGCTGCCCTCGGCGCCGAGCGACAGCGGAAACAGCCGATCGACGTCCGCCGCCTTCTGCTGCGCGATCTGCAGCACCACACCGGCCTCGCAGGTCATGGTGTTGGATTCGACATCGATGTCGCGGATCTTGTCGAGGCGCCGCAGCGACACCACGACCTCGCCATTGTGCGGCGTCTGCCCGCCGACCAGGCCGGTGTTGCCGCCCTGCGGCACCAGCGCGATCCTGTGCTCGCTCGCGAGCTTGCAGATCGCGGCGACCTCAGTGGTCGAGCCCGGGCGCAGCACCAGCGGCGAACGGCCGTGGAACAGGTCACGCTCCTCGGTGACGTAAGGCTGGATGTCGGCGGCATCGGTCACCGCATATTTCGCGCCGACGATGGCGCGGAATTTTTCCAGCAATTCGGGCGGAAGCGGCGGCACCGCTGATTGGACGATGTTCATTTTTTCTTGGTCTTTCACTCAGCCGGGGTTCTTAGTTTACGCATGACCTCCGCGCAAACGCGTCGCGTTTGTCGCGAGGGAAAACCGGTTTCCACTCTTCCGGGTCATGCTCGTTATCGCCCAACCGCTGCGCGGCGCAGCCGGTCATTGATGGCTTCGCCCAGCCCGTCCTCGGGAATGGGCATCACTGCGATAGCATCCGCGTTTCTTGTGTCGAGCGTGCGAAGGTAGCCGAACAGGTTGGCGGCGGCCTCGGCGAGATCGCCGCGCACGGACAGGTTCATCTCCACCAGGGCGCATTCCCGCCGCGCGACCTTGGCTGGCCCGAACGCCAGCAAGGCTTCACCGACATGGACGTCGCTGGCATTGAGCCGGACCGGGGTTCGCGGCGCATAGTGCGAGGCGAGCATGCCCGGGGCGATCGGCTGAGCGTCGTTCTCGACATCCTGCGGCGGCGATTGCAGCGGATGGCCGAGCACGCGCTCGATCTCGGCGCGGGTCAGTCCGCCCGGCCGCAGCAGCACCGGATCGGAGAAGCAGCCGACGATGGTGGATTCGACGCCGACCTCGACCGGGCCGCCGTCGACGATCATGTCGATGCGGCCAGCCAGATCGCCGTTCACATGCTCGGCGGTGGTGGGCGAGACATGGCCGGAGAGATTGGCCGACGGTGCTACCACGGCACCGCCGAACGCCTTGATGATGTCGCGCGCCACCTTGTGGGCCGGGATGCGTATCGCGACGGTGTCGAGCCCGGCGGTCGCGAGTTCCGCAACCGGGCAGGACAGCGCCTTCGGCAGCACCAGGGTCAGGGGGCCGGGCCAGAACGCGTCCGCCAGGCGCAAGGCCTGGCCGTCGAACAGGGCGATCCGGCGGGCGGCGCCGAGATCGGCGACATGGGCGATCAGCGGATTGAAGGCCGGCCGGCCCTTGGCCTGGTAGAGCCGGGCAATCGCAGAGGCGTTGCCGGCGTCGGCGCCGAGGCCGTAAACCGTCTCGGTCGGAAACGCCACCAGGCCGCCCTCGGCCAAAACCCCAGCGGCGGTGGCCGTGGCGGCGGCGCCGGCGGGCAATACGTGCGTTTTCAGACCTGTATCCACTGTGACTAGATTCCTCAATTGGGTGCCCTGTGGTCCCTTGCGGTCCCCGAAACCCGACGCTATAAGCCCGGCTCTTAGTCGGAGTGTGGCTCAGCCCGGTAGAGCACTGCGTTCGGGACGCAGGGGTCGCAGGTTCGAATCCTGCCACTCCGACCATTCATTTTTCAGAACTTTAGCGTTTAGCACTTTTTTCGGCCCCAGAAATAGCCCCGGAAATGAGAACCCTCGACCCTGCCGTTTGTGACAGAGGGGACCCAGGTTTCAAAGCACATCAGGCTTAATCGCGGCCCATCTGCCGACAAGAAATTTCATCTGGGATATCGCGGCACATCGAATCCAAATTTCACGACGGCTCGCGTCCCTTCATGTGCCACTTGAAGACTCAATTCCTGTGGAATGATGGAATTCTATCGCAAGCAAGAGTTGCGTTGAATGTCCTGTTCTGCAAACGTTCTTGCGTTGGAACGTGGGTGAAATGGCTGTAGAGGTGTTTGTTTCGTATAAAAAAAGAGGTTGCGGAGCAGCTTGCTGCGCACCTTCCTGCTTGCGGCTTGGCTGTCATCCATGACCGTCCGTGCTCAGGTGTTGAAGCGACTGTTTGGATGCTCCGGCAATCAATGCGCGTTCCCGATGTGCAAATCACCGGTTGTCGATGGCTCAAAGGTACTGGGCGAAATCTGCCATATCGCGGCAGCCAGCAGTAGCGGTCCGCGTTACGACGCAAGCCAGACTGACGAGGAACGCGACGGTTTTGACAACCTAATCTTGCTTTGCCCAAACCATCATACTGTGATTGACGCCGATCTCGAATCCTACACCGTCGAGCGACTGCAGAAGATGAAGAAGGAACACGAGGCTCGCTCAGGCACGCGCCCGTCAGACGAGACCAATGCGGCCATCGTCCTTTTGCTCGATCAATCGATACACAATGAGAACCAGTCTGGCGGCCTAGCTGCGCACACCGTGAATGCCGGCGCGATCAATATCTACGGTAAGGGTAGCGAGGAAAGAACCCGGACCTCGCAAGCCGTTGAAGTGCTGTGGGGCATCATCCTAGCGTTCAAACAAGAGTTCGGGGATGTAGTGTTCATCGACACTATCTTCACGCCGCAGGAGCTGAATGAGTTTTTCAGCGGCAGAGCCTCGCACCCGATGTTCGAAACCATAGGCCACTATCGCCCGATTGATGCAGTCGTTGAAAAGATGACCAAAGCGAATTTCAAAGATGCCGAGCGGGAGCGGCCGTTCATTTCGCCTCGGCTATGGTCGATCTACTACTGCATCCAGGCGGTCTACGCGCGCGCTGCCAGCCTCTTCCAACTGTCCTTCAAGGAACAAAGATATCGGGATTGGCGTGATGACGACGGCATCGCCGCGCACCTCCGAGCAATCTTGTCGGAAGCAGGAGTCCAGCAGATCAAATCAAAAGGCACCTACGCGCTTCAGACTTTGAACAGCTCTCTGGAACAGCTCTTCCTCGAAGTTGCGAGCAAAGATCAGGGGCGAGATCAAGGCCATGTATGAGACATGGCCGGTGCAGAAGCGGATCGACGAAGCCAGGCTGATTATCAGGAGTCTAATTGATCACGTCCATTATCTGCTCGATCTGCACGAAAACAATGCGGTCGCGATCTATTCCGACGTTTTGGTCAAGCAGATCACGCGCGATGACACCGGGGCGGCGTTTAGAGTCTTCCAGTCAGCTATGCACCAGTTTGAGCTTGTCCGGCTGTGCGCTCTCTGGGATAGTGCCCAAGCTGACCGGCAATCAATTATGACCGTGGTGGAATTGGTAGACAACGACGACGTCATTTTGGCGCTGGCCGAAGAAACGTACGCTGCCTATGCCAATCTCTCCACCGCGGTCTACCATCAGGATCATGAAACCGAGGAAATTCGAAAGCTGATTGCGGATGCGATCAGCCGTAGTAACGCGGAGTTTGGTGATCAGCAGGCCTGGCGGGCCATCGACGATCTCAAAAATGCAATCAAGGCTACCCGAGAATTTGAAAGCAGCGAGCTTATGGCCGCGTTGAGAAATCACCGCGACAAATACCTGGCGCATTCCCTTCGCTCGACCCGCCGTGAAAAGCTTGGACCGATAGCCTCATTGAAATACGGCAATGAGACTGCAGTGTTGGAGAAGTCATTGCCGATCGTTGAAGCACTTTATTGTTGGGTAAATGGGACCAGCATTTCGCTTGCTGAATCCCAAGAGTCCGATCGCAAGAATGCGATTGCGCTATGGGGAGCATGCCGATTTGAGGCCGACGTGGTGTAGCAACAGACGCCAAAGATGTTCGTCAGATTAGCTGGCACCTGGGTTACCCCTCAGGGCTTTTCCGCGCCAGGTGTTCAATCATTTCATTAAAATCGATACCAAGACCAGCGAGGGTCGGCTGCAACAGGAAAAAGTTTGTAGCCGTCGCCAGGCCGCCGGAGGGAGTGCTGTCGTTCTTCGCCGCGCTAGACGCTCTGCCACTGGCCAAGGTTTCTGTTACGCGGAGTAACAGATTTAGCCGGCGATCGTTGAAGATTGGTTCGGCCGTACCGAGCGTTTCCAGAAGCGCTTTTGCCTCGGCCAAGCGTTCCAGTTTGCCCGACCAAATCGCGATAGCGGCGTAGGTGAATACAAAATCTTCAAACTCGTGACGCAGCAGCGTCTGTCGCCTTACACTATCGATTTCGCTTTCGGCCGCATCGATCTGCTTGCGATACAACAAGCATTCCGACAGGTGGACTTTATCAAGATCGGAGCCGCCAAGCGCAATCGCTTCGCGAGACGCGGACTCTGCCTGATCCCATTCTGCGGCAAACCGGTAGCTGTTACCTAGTTCGCGATAAATGTCGGCTTTACCTTGTCGGGTCCAATGATCTTCAAGTAGTAGGCCCTGAAATTCCGCGGCCGATGACTTCAATATCTGCTTGTCACGCCTAACACTTCCCAGTAGCTGCAAAGTCGGCAGTAAATGTGTTTCTCATAACCTTTGAGCGGTTGGTCAGCTGTCGTCAGCTGCACCATGGAAATTACGTCGTTTAGCTGCTGTTCGGCGGTTTGAGCATCGCCGATCATAAAGTACTGGACGGCTTTCGCCCCTTGGTACTGCAGCACGGTCTCCCGATCGTCATCTAGTTCGAGAATGCGGTCGAGCATTTCGATGCGGGCTGCAAAAGGCAGATCGTCAGATTGAAGATCGACGTATAGCCGCAGCAGCTCAACGTCCTCTTCGTTTTTTGTGATTGGACCCGCTTTCGCCAGTTCCTGCCGTGCTTTTTCGCGATCGCCCCCAGGACCAACATGATAGAACGCTTTGTGATACACAATTTTCCTGTACCAGAGTTGATGTTGGATATTGTTGCGAAGCCGATCCAACACGGCGGGCCACTCTTCCCAGAGTCCGAGCCGGAAATAGAGCCAGGACAAATGGCCGACATAGGCATTCAGGGCGTTCACATCGATGCGCAGCAACCTTAGTCCGACAGCGCCTGCCGCGAGTGCAGGTGCCGTGTTTGTTTTGTGCCAGATTGTATACTGAGTCACGTCGGCGCGGGTCGCGAGGAGAGCGCGGTCCAAATGCCTGTTCTTCATGGCGGCCGTGTACGCTTTGCCGATGTCAAAGTCCGGCAGGCGCGGCCAGCAGCAATCTTTAAATTTCTTTCCAGAAGCGCACGGGCATGGCTCGCTCCATCTTGGTTTCCATCTTCGGCGTGTCGTCATCCTTACACATCGTTCGTTTGAAGGCGTTTTTGGATATTGCCTTCTTCGAGACGTTTTGCTCGCCCTTCTTGCACTCTAACTCCATCGTTAAGCCAACACGGTAGCGCTACTGGACCGTGGCAACGAGGACCTATCGGCTGACCCTAGCCGACATCAAAGCACGAATACCCATCGGCGAGTAGTGCTCGCTGTGCCGGCGTAAATGCCGACACTGTATCAGGGGTTGCCGACCTCGAAGGCCAGCAGAACGTTGCCGGGCAGGCCGCCCCACTGCGCGTAGCCGGAATTGACGTACAGCATGCCGTCCACGACGATCGGCCCGGGTCCGTCCATCGCGCCGCCATGGCCCGGAACGCCGTTCACCGTGCTGTACTCGCGCGCAGTGTCGATCTCCCAAAGCAGCTTTGCGTCATCGCTTGCGTAGGCACGCAAGAAACCGCTCACGCCGCCCGAGAACACGACGCCGGGAATCGCGGTGACCGCGGCGGAAAGGGCAGGACTGCATTGCGGGCGATCGCCACAGGCAACCGGCGCCACCTGCATCGCGATTTTCCCGGTGGCAAGCTCGAGGCCGAACAGGCCGCCGCCTTCGCTTGAGTTGAGACGCCTCGAGCCGTCCTTCAGGAACCGCACGTCCGAGTTGGCGACATAGATTCGGTCCTGGTCCGCGGCGGAGCCCCATTCGGTCCCGCCCAATGGGCCACCTTGGCCGATCCGCGTCTGCCAGAGGATCTTGCCCTCATGGTCGGGATCCAGCGCATGCACCACGCCGGATTTCTGGCCGATGACCAGCGCGCGATGTCCGCCACGCAGGTTCACCAGGATCGGCGATTGACCGAAATCGTGGTCGGGGCCGCGGTCCTCCGGACAGTTGCTCTGGTCGGTGCCGAAACATGCGACGACAAAGCTGTCCTTGGGCGTGGCCTGCTGATGCCAGAGCATTTTGCCGGTCTCGAGATCGAATGCGAGGATGGCATCGCTGGTGTCCGTTGCCGGGTCGGCATAGCTGTTCGACGTCGCAACATAGAGCGCCTTGCGCTGAACGTCGATCGTGGGAGCGGACCAGACCGACGCGCCGGCCGGACCGAACAACTGGGTCCCGATCGCGTTCGCCCTGGTCGGATGCGGCGCTTCGGCGATCGTGTAGGTCTTCCAGACCTGCACGCCGGTCTCGGCCTTCAGCGCCACGACGCTGCCGCGAAACGTGCAGCATTGGTAGGTGGGGCGCGACCCAATGGCCTCCTCGATCGACGACACGCCGACATAGACGACGCCGGAATAGAAGACGGGCGCGCCGGTGATCCGGGCGGCCAGATGATCCTCGATTCTGGTCTTCCAGATCAGCGTGCCGGTTGCCGCATTCACGGCGTAGATGTTGGCGAGCAGATCGCCAAAGAAGACGACCGGCTGGCCGTCATCCATCGCGGCGAAATTGATCGCCGCCCTGACCGGCGCCTCGGTCGGAAACACCCAACGGGTGCATCCGCTCTTGGCATCGAGCGCGTGGACCTTGCGGTCGGTGCCGCCGACGAACAGCAGGCCGCCGATGACGGTCGGCTGAGCGAACGCGATCGATGCGCCGGGAAACCCGAAAGCCCATTTCAGACGCAGCCGGGAGATCTGGTCCCGCGTGAGGCCGGCCATCGCTGCCGGCTGAAACCGGCTGTTGTTGATGTCAGCGCCCCAGCCGTTCCAGCGAGGCCCGTCGATCGGCTGCGGAAAGCCGGTTTGGCCCTGCGCGCATTGGCCTGGGTTCTCGGCCGCCGCATGCGAAGCGGCCTTTCCGGTGACGAGCGAGGCGATCGCCGCCCGCTCGTCATTGCTCAGTCCCTGCGCGAAGGATGCCATCGGGCCCGTGGTGATCGCACCCAGAACGTCATCGAACGACCTTGACTGCAGCGCGGCGCGGCTCGGCGCCCGAATATTCGCGTCGGTACTGTCGTGACACTGCGCGCAGCGCTGCGCGTAGAGGGCGGCACCGCCTTGCTGCGCTGTCGCAGGCAGGCAAGACCCGATCAGGATGACGGCAATCGCAGCACTCAGTTTCATCGCGCTTCACCGGCGTTGGCTTTGGATGAGTTGAGCAAGCGAAGCGTAGCGTAGCACAACCCTGACGGATGTCGGCGTGCCCCGCGGAGGCCGGCGGCGCGTAGCCGGGTTCGCTCCGGCCGCCCTCAATTCCGACGCCGGTGGGCGCGATCTCCCATTGACAGGCTGCCTGTTGTGATAGAATTATAACACAATAAGTTGTAAAAATAACAAGATGTCATCATCGCATCAGCGTTTCGCGCGGGCGACGGGAGGAAAATGGAATTGTCCGGTTCGATCGCGGCAGAGCCTCGGCCGTCGACGTCGCTTTTGATGGTCGGTGGCATCAACAAGCGCTTTGGCGGCGTGCGGGCGCTGCGTGACGTCAACCTCGAGGTCCGTGCCGGCGAGGTGCATGCCCTATTGGGTGAGAACGGGGCCGGAAAATCCACGCTGATCAAGATCCTCAGCGGTGTTCATGCGGCCGACAGCGGCACCATCGAGATCGCCGGCAAACCTGTGACGTTCGACAGTCCGGCACGGTCGCGCGAGGCGGGGATCGCGGTCGTCTATCAGGACCTCAGCCTCGTCGAATCGCTGAGCGTCGCCGACAATCTGCTGCTCGGCCGCGAGCCGCGCGCGCGGTTCGGCTTTGTCAGGAAGCGCGAACTGATGGCCAGGGCCGAAGCGTTCCTGGGCGAGCTCGGTATTCCCCTGGATACCAAAGCTGCGGTCGGCTCGCTTCCGTTCGCCTATCGCCAGATGACGGAGATCGCCAAGGCGCTGATGGGCGAGGTGCGGCTGCTGATCCTCGATGAGCCGACCTCCTCGCTGACCTCGGATGAGGTCCGCATCCTGTTCGATGCGATCGGCAAGGCGACGCGCCGCGGCGTCGGCGTGATCTATGTGACGCACCGGCTCAACGAGGTCTTCGAGATCTCGCAGCGCGTCACGGTGCTGCGCGATGGCGCCAACGCCGGCACCTTCGTCACCGCCGAGACCGACATGAAGCGGCTGGTGAACGCCATCATCGGCACCGATCGCCTGGCGCCTGCGGCGTCGCGCGCCGAGCCCGCAGCAGCGCGTGCGCTCGATCCGTCGCCGGTGCTGTCGCTGTCTGATGTGTCCAACGACCGGCTGTCGGCCGTCGACTTGTCGGTGACGAAGGGTGAGATCCACGGTCTTGCCGGATTGATCGGGAGCGGGCGCACGGAGATTCTGGAGACGATCTTCGGACTTCGGCCGGTCGAGCGCGGCGCATTCGAGATCGAGGGCCGCCCTTGGCTGCCGAAGAGCCCGGCCGATGCGATCGACCAGGGCGTCGCGCTGGTGCCGGAAGATCGGCACGTGCAGGGCCTGGTGCTGGACCATTCGATCGAGCGCAACATCACATTGCCGCGGATCCCGCATTTCTCGCGCTGGGGCTTCATGCAGCAGCGCGCCGCCATCAGGCGCGCGGACACCGCGGTCGCGAGGCTTTCGGTGAAGGCGCAGGGCGCCTCCAGCCTGGTCAGGACATTGTCCGGCGGCAACCAGCAGAAGGTCGTGTTCGGGAAATGGAATGATCCGCGGCCGCGAGTCCTGCTGCTCGACGAGCCGACGGTCGGCGTCGATGTGGGCGCCCGCGAGGAAATCTACGGCGTGATCCGCAACGCCGCCCGCGACGGCAGCGGCGTGCTGGTCGTCTCGTCCGATCTCGTCGAACTGATCGAGCTCTGCGACCGCATCTCCGTGATCGTCGATGGACGCGTGGCGCGAACGCTGAAGCGCGGAGAGATCGTCGATGCCGAAGAGCTGCATCATCTCCTGCAGATCTACCAGGCTTCCCGACAAGGCGTATTGCAAGAGCAGCCCGCATGACTGAACTGACCGCGCCCAATGTCGCCACCGCGCCGACCCGATCCGACCGGCGGCGCAAGCTGCTGCAGAACCTGCTGCGGGGCGAGCGGCCCTACATGCTGTACATCGCCTTCGTGGTGCTGCTGGTGGTGTTCAGCCTGTCCTCGCCCTGGTTCCTGTCGGTCGACAATTTCCTGAACATCGGACGCCAGACCACGCTCGTCTCGATCATCGCGGTCGGTATGACCTTCGTGATCATCGCGCGCCAGATCGATCTGTCGGTCGCATCGACATTGGCCCTGTCCGGCATGGCCGCGGCGCTGGCGATGAGCCAGATCAGCAACAGCTGGATGGTCGGCGCCGCCGCCGGGCTCGGCACTGGCGCGTTGGTCGGATTGCTCAACGGCATCCTGACCACGCAGCTCTCAATTCCATCCTTCCTGGTGACGCTGGGATCGCTGAGCATGGCGCGCGGTTTGGCGATGATGGTGACCAACACCAAGCCTGTCATCATCACCAACGAGACCTATTTCGCGATCTTCGGCGAAGGCACGTTCTTAGGCATCCCCGTTCCGATCGCCTGGACGCTGGTGGCGATGATCGTCGGCATCCTGCTGCTGCACTACAACGTGTTCGGCCGCCGCATCTATGCCGTCGGCGGCAATCCGACCGCGGCGCTCTATTCCGGCATCAACACCAAATGGGTGACGACCGCGGCCTTCGTGCTGACCGGCGCGCTGGCTGGGCTTGCGGCGCTGGTGCTGTCCGCGCGCTCGCATGCCGCGCGGCCCGATGTTGTGCAGGGGATGGAGCTCGACGTCATCGCCGCCGTGATCCTCGGCGGTTGCAGCCTGTTCGGCGGCCGCGGCTACATCCTGGGAACGCTGTTCGGCAGCCTGATCATCGGCACGCTCAACAACGGCCTCGTGCTGCTCGGCGTCAGCTCGCCGATGCAGCTCGTCATCAAGGGAGCGATCATCGTGGCGGCGGTCGCCTTCACGAAACGCTAGCGCATGATCCTTCGCGACAACGCTGAACGCGTTTGCGCGGAGATCATGCCCAACACGAGTTGGATGCAGCGCATGGGACGCAAGTCACTGCGCTGCAAGGGTAGGGGCAAGGTCGCCGGCCTCCGGTCAATCGGCGACCAAACACGGGAGGAAACAATGAAGCCAATCTTGCGACAAACCCTGCCGCTGACCGCGCTGATCGCGGCGACGGCCATTTCGATCGCCCCCTCGGCCCGCGCCGAAGTGCCGGCAACCTGCGTCAAGGGCGTCGATCTCGCGACCCTTGGACCGAAATCGATCGTCGGCCAGGGGCCACATGGCGAGAAGGCAGCCTCGCCCGAAGTGCTTGCACTGTCGGACGCCGATGCCGCCAAGGTCAAGGAGAAGCATTTCAAGGTCGGCATCTCGATGCAGACCGTCAACCTCGACTGGGCGCAGCTGCAGATCCAGGGCATCACCGACACGCTAAAGAAGTACGGCGTGACGGTGACCGGCGTCGCGTCCGCTGAATATCAGGTCGACAAGCAGATCGCCGATATCGAGAACACCATCCAGCAGCATCCGGACGGCATTATCTCGATCCCGGTCGATTTCACCGCGACCGCGCCGACCTACAAGAAGGTCGCCAAGGCCGGTATCAAGCTGGTGCTGATGGACAGCATTCCAACCGGCCTCAAGCATCCCGAGGAATATGCCTCGATGATTTCGGCGGACAATCTGGGCAACGGGCAGATCGCAGCGCAGATCCTGGCGTCCTGCATGGCGCAGGGCGCCACCATCGGCCTCGTCAATTTCGGCGTCGACTATTTCAGCACCAACGAGCGCACCAAGGGCGTTCGCGAGTGGATGCAGAAGAACCGGCCCGACATCAAGATGAAGCAGGTCGATTTCACCGACCCGCCGAAGGTGTCGCAGATTGCGGGCGATTTCCTCACCGGCAATCCTGACGTCAAGGGCGTGTTCGCGGTCTGGGATCAGCCGGCGCTCGATACGCTGAGCTCGATGCGCGCGCAGGGCATCGACATTCCGGTCACGACCGTCGATCTCGGCCTGCAATCGGCGATCGAGATCGCCAAGGGCGGACCGCTGAAGGCGACCGGCTCGCAGCGTCCCTATGATCAGGGCGTCGCGGAAGCGATGGCCATGATGAACGCGCTGCTTGGCAAGGAAACGCCGGCGTGGGTCGGCGTGCAGTCGCTGCCGGTGACGCAGTCGAACGTGCTGGAATCCTACAAGACGGTGTTCAAGAAGGAGCCGCCGCCGGAACTGACCGACGCTTGCAACAAGGCGAAGCCGGCCTGCAACTGATCTTTGGCCAGCGATGCGCGGTGTCGCAACGGCGTGCATCGTGGACGAAGCTGACCCGGGCGAGCCAGCCCCCGCCCGGGTCAGAATGTTTTCGAGCGAAGGCTACGCGCTCGCTTCACCTCTCCCCATTGGGGAGAGGTCGATTTGCGGAGCAAATCGGGTGAGGGCGCGCAGCTCTAACGAGGGACCGCAACCCCTCACCCGGCGCTACGCGCCGACCTCTCCCAAGGGAGAGGTGAACCTCGATCCGGTTCAACCTATCGCATCACGTTAGGTAGCGCTGGTCACATATTCGACGGGAAGGCTGCGGAAGTGCTTGCGCATGTCCGATGAGGCCGCGCCGCCGACGATGATCCGCGAGAACGCGCCGATATCCGAGAAGAATGCCGATTTGAGACTGCCGAGCTTGCTCGCGTCGATCACCAGGATGCTCTCCATCGCGGTTTCGATGACGGCCTGCTTGACGGCGACTTCGTGAAAGTTCGAGCAGCTCGCGCCGCGGGTCCAGTGCACGCCGCCGGCGGAAATGAAGGCCTTGTTGATCCCGAGCCGCCGCAGATAGGACAGGCCGTCGTCCGACGCAAAGGACTGCGATGAGGGATGATAGAGCCCGCCCATCAGCATCACCTGCGTGCCGGGCCGGCGCGTCACGATCGACGCCACGTTCATCGAATAGCAGATCACCGAGAGCGGCAGATCCTCGGGCAGGCAGTCCGCCAGCGATTGCATCGTGGTGCCGCAATCGATGAAGATCGTGTCGCCTTCCTTGATCGAGGCGGCGGCGGCCCGGCAGGCAAGCCGCTTGTCCTGGGTGTGCTGGTCGATCTCCTGCTCGAACGTGTACTTGATCCCGGTCGGCGATGCCGCGTTGACGACGTAGCCGCCGAGCAGGGCGAGGGCGGCCTCTGGACCGGCAAGGTCGCGCCGCACCGTCATTTCGGAGACCTTCAGGAGCTCGGCGGCGTCCTTCAGGTGCAGCGCGCCACTCGATTCAACGGCGCGGCGCAGCCTCTGCAGGCGCTGGACGCGTGTCTCGCTTGGTCGTGCGTTCGGGGTTTCAGCCATTTTGATCGCCGAGCTTGCTTATCCGATTGACAATGATCTTACAATGTTGTGAGTTTATCAACGTCGATTTGTTACAATAATAACATCTGGTCTGCTGGCTCATCTCGCGTCGGGGCGATGTCGCTCCTCGGCAGGTGGCAAGCCCAGCGGCAAGGTCAGGGGAGGATCACATGTTGCGATCGACACATTCAGTCTATCTGGCGACCTCGCCGATTCGCTAGGACCGCACGGCGCTTCCATGACGCAGAGCGTCTTCATCCAGAATCCGTCCGCATTGACCGCGCTGCCGTCTTCCCCGGTCGGCGAGCGTCCGCACCAGCTCGCGCGCAACAGCGGCCGCGCGCTCGATTTGGATTGGATCGACGAAATCAGGATCAATCTGTCGGCCGCCGAACGGCGGGTCGCGAGCCTGCCGGGCCGTCGCACGGTCAAGAAAGACGCGCAGGCGGCGTGGCTGCTCAAGGCGATCACCTGCATCGACCTGACGACGCTCAATGGCGACGATACGACCGAACGGGTGAAGCGCCTCTGCGCCAAGGCCAGGGCGCCCGTGCGCGGCGACCTTCTCGAGCGGCTCGGCTTTGCCGGGCGCGAGCTGCATACCGGCGCGGTCTGTGTTTACCACCGGTTCGTCGGCACGGCCGTCGAAGCGCTCGCTGGATCGGGCATCCCGGTCGCTGCGGTCTCGACCGGATTCCCGGCGGGGCTGATCCCCCACGAACTGAAGCTGAAGGAGATCGAGGCGTCGGTGCGCGACGGCGCCAAGGAGATCGACATCGTCATCACGCGCGAGCATGTGCTGACCGGCGACTGGCGGGCGCTTTACGCCGAGGTCCAGGATTTCCGCGCCGTCTGCGACGACGCACATCTGAAGACGATCCTGGCGACCGGCGACCTCAAGACGTTGCGCAATGTCGCCAAGGCATCGATGGTCTGCATGATGGCCGGTGCCGACTTCATCAAGACCTCGACCGGCAAGGAAGGCGTCAACGCCACGCTGCCGGTGACGCTGGCGATGCTGCGGATGATCCGCGTCTATCAGGAGCGCACCGGCTTCAAGATCGGCTTCAAGCCGGCCGGCGGAATCTCGACTGCAAAGGACGTGCTCAACTATCAGTTCCTGATGAAAGAGGAACTGGGACGCGACTGGCTCGAGCCGGATCTGTTCCGCATCGGCGCCTCCAGCCTGCTTGCCGATATCGAGCGGCAGCTCGAGCATCACGTGACCGGCCACTATTCGGCCTTCAATCGCCACCCCGTGGGATGAGACTCCAGCGATGAGCGTCGCAAATTATTTCGAGACCATGGAGTATGGCCCTGCGCCCGAGGCGGACGGCGAGGCGCGCGCCTGGCTGGCGCGGCACGGCGCCACGTTCGGGCATTTCATCGCCGGCAAGTTCACGGCGCCGCATGCGGGCAAGCACCTCACCACGATCGAGCCCGCCACCGGCAAGGCGCTGGCGCGCATCGCACAGGGCGCGGCTGCCGACGTCGACGCGGCGGTCCACGCCGCGCGCACCGCGCAGGTTGCGTGGGCAAAGCTTGGCGGTCACGGCCGCGCGCGTCATCTCTACACCTTGGCGCGCATGCTGCAGCGTCACGCCCGGCTGTTCGCCGTGCTGGAGGCGATCGACAACGGCAAGCCGATCCGCGAAACCCGCGATCTCGACGTGCCGCTTGCCGCGCGCCATTTCTACTATCACGCCGGCTGGGCGCAGTTGCAGGAGCGGGAATTCGCCGATCAGGTGCCGATCGGCGTGATCGGGCAGATCATCCCGTGGAATTTCCCGCTGCTGATGCTGGCCTGGAAGATCGCGCCGGCGCTCGCCGCCGGCAATACGGTGGTGCTGAAGCCGGCGGAATTCACTTCGCTCACCGCGCTGCTGTTCGCCGAACTCTCGGCCGAGGCCGGCCTGCCGCCGGGCGTGCTGAACGTCGTGACCGGCGATGGCGCGACCGGCGCGTTGCTGGTCGCAAGTCCCGTCGACAAGGTCGCGTTCACCGGATCGACCGAGGTCGGACGGCTGATCCGTCAGACGACTGCAGGCACCGGAAAATCGCTGACGCTCGAACTCGGTGGCAAATCGCCGTTCATCGTGTTCGATGACGCCGACATCGATGGCGCGGTGGAAGGCGTGGTCGATGCGATCTGGTTCAACCAGGGTCAGGTCTGTTGCGCCGGATCGCGGCTGCTGCTGCAGGAGGGGATTGCGGAGACCTTCCGCAGGCGCCTGATCCGCCGCATGTCGACGCTTCGGGTCGGCATGCCGCTCGACAAGGCGATCGACATGGGCGCGGTGGTAGCCCCAGTGCAGCTCGAGCGGATCAAGACGCTGGTCGAGACCGGCGTGAAGGAAGGCGCCGAGAAATATCAGACGCCGGGCGCGATGCCGGCGGAGGGATGCTTCTATCCGCCGACACTGCTCTGGAACGTGCATCCGTCCTCGACGGTTGCGACTGAGGAGATCTTCGGTCCGGTCCTGGTTGCGATGACGTTCCGCACGCCCGACGAGGCTGTGATGCTCGCCAACAACACGCGCTACGGCCTTGCCGCGAGCGTGTGGAGCGAGACGATTGGTCTTGCGCTCGACATCGCGCCGAAGCTGCTGGCCGGCGTGGTCTGGATCAACGCCACCAATCTGTTCGACGCCAGCGTCGGTTTCGGCGGCTATCGTGAGTCCGGCTTCGGCCGCGAGGGCGGCCGCGAAGGCATGGTTGAATATCTGAAGCCGAAGGCCTGGAGTGGGCGCAAGGCGCGGCCCAAGGCATCGCCGCTGCCGATTGCGTCCGGCGCCAGCGCTGGATTCGACGTGCCGCCGATCGATCGGACCGCAAAGCTGTTCGTCGGCGGCAAGCAGGTCCGCCCGGACGGCAATTATTCGCGCGCGGTGCTGTCGCCAAAGGGCCGGCGTCTCGGCGAAGCCGGCGAGGGCAATCGCAAGGATATCCGCAATGCGGTGGCCGCGGCGCGCTCAGCCGAATCGTGGGCGCGGGCGACGGCGCATAATCGCGCCCAGATCCTTTATTACCTTGCCGAGAATCTTTCCGCGCGCGGCGACGAGTTCGCCCGCTGTATCGCCGACATGACAGGCATAACGGCGGCAAAGGCGCGTACGGAAGTCGATGCGAGCATCGAGCGGCTGTTCAGCTATGGCGCCTGGGCCGATAAATTCGAGGGATCCATCCACGCGCCGCCGCTGCGCGGCGTGGCGCTCGCGATGCACGAGCCGATCGGCGTGGTCGGTGTCGCCTGTCCGGACGAAGCGCCGCTGCTCGCCTTCATCAGCCTGGTGGCGCCGCTGGTTGCGATGGGCAACCGGGTCGTCGCCGTGCCGAGCGAGCGGCACCCGCTCGCCGCCACCGATTTCTACCAGGTGCTCGAGACGTCGGACGTGCCGGCCGGCGTCGTCAACATCGTCACCGGCGATCGCGGCGAACTGGTCAAGGTGCTCGCCGAGCACGACGATGTCGACGCGCTCTGGGCATTCGGATCGCAGGACGCCTCGGCGGCCGCCGAGCGTCTGTCGATCGGCAACCTCAAGCGGACGCTGGTCGATCACGGTCTCGCGCTTGACTGGTACGACAAGGCCGCGAGCGAGGGTCCGATCCTGCTGCGCCATGCCGTGCAGGTGAAGAACATCTGGATTCCGTATGGCGACTAGAGCGTTTTCGAGCGAAGTGGGACCGGTTCGTGTGCAGAAAACGCGTCAAAACTAGAAGCTAGCGACGTCATCTTGCGGTGATATCGGTGGGGACCCGGACCGTCAGAGTCCGGCGATTTTGAAGACGAGGGAGGGACGCAACATGCTCAAGGGCATCAATCCACTGCTCAATGCCGACGTGCTCTATGCCCTGCGGGCGATGGGGCACGGCGATCGCCTGGTGGTGTGCGACACCAATTTTCCGGCCGACTCGATCGCGCGGCAGACCGCGCTTGGCAAGCTGCTGCGCATCGACAATGTGAGCGCCGCCAAGGCGGTCGAAGCCGTGCTCTCGGTGATGCCGCTCGATACCTTCGTCGACGATGCCGCGAGCCGCATGGAGATTGTCGGCCAGCCGCAGGAGGTGCCACCCGTGCAGCGCGAGGTGCAGGCCGCGATCGATCACGCCGAGGGACGATCCTGGCCGCTGGTCGGCGTCGAGCGCCATGCGTTCTACGAGAAGGCCAAGACGGCCTATTGCGTGATCGCAACCGGCGAGCGCCGTTTCTACGGCTGTTTCCTGTTCAGCAAGGGCGTCATCGCGCCGGACGGGGAGTGACGACATGAGCAAGAATGGCGTCGCCGTCCTCGGCGTCTTCGTCGTTGACCTCGCGTTCCGCGCCGGCAACATGCCGGCGATCGGCGAGACGATCGCCGGATCGGGCTTTGCCATGGGACCCGGCGGCAAGGGATCCAATCAGGCTGTCGCGGCGGCGCGGGCCGGTGCCAGCGTGAGCTTCATCTCGCGGATCGGCAGCGACGCCTTCGGCGAGCTTGCGGTCAAGACCTGGGAGGCCGAGGGAATCCGGCCGCGTGTGGCGAGGACGGCGGACGCGCCGACCGGTGCGGCTTTCATCTACGTCCACGAGACGCGGGGCGACAACGCGATCATCGTGGTGCCGGGCGCGGCGGGCGGCATCAGCCCGGCCGATGTCGACACTGTCGCGGACGCCATTCGTGACTCCAGCGTGTTCGTGACGCAGCTCGAGCAGCCGGTCGATGCGGCATTCAGAGGGCTCGAGATCGCGCGCGCCGCCGGCAGCATCACGGTGTTCAATCCGGCGCCGGCGATCAAGTTCGACGCTGGCCTGTTTGCGCTGTGCGATTATGTCGTCCCCAACGAGACCGAGGCCGAAGCGCTGACCGGGATCGCGGTCGGCGATCTCGCCGGCGCCCGACGTGCCGGCGATGCGTTGCTGGCGAAAGGCGCCGGCACGGCGCTGATCACGCTCGGCGAGCGCGGTGCCTTGTTTCATGCGCGAGACCGTTCGCTGCACGTGCCGCCGTTCGCGGCCGGCAAGGTGGTCGAAACCACCGGCGCGGGTGATGCCTTCGTCGGCGGCTTCGCGGCGGCGCTCGCGGACGGTGCCGATCCGCTCGAGGCTGCACGCTTCGGTTCGGCCACGGCCGGAATTTCCGTCACGCGTCCCGGGACAGCGCCCGCAATGCCGCAGCGTGCCGAGATCGAAGCGCTGCTGAAGGGATGATGCTGCGATGATGCGGAATGATCCGATCAAGCATGTCTTCATCTGGCCGGCGGTGCTTGTCGTGCTGGCGATCTCGATCTTTCCGCTGATCTATTCGCTGACCACGAGCTTCCTCAGCTATCGCCTGATTCCGCCGATCCCGCCGCGGGTGGTCTGGCTCGGCAATTATGCGACGCTGTTGCAGGAGCCGCGGTTCTGGAGTGCGCTCTTCACGACGACGCTGATCGCCTTCATCGCCGTAGGGCTGCAATACGCGATCGGTTTCGGCGTCGCGCTGGCGCTGAACGCGCGCGTGCCGGGCGAGCGGCTGTTTCGCGTCGCCCTGCTGCTGCCGATGCTGCTGGCGCCGGTGGCGGTCGCGCTGGTGGCGCGCATGATGTTCAACCCGACCATGGGGCCGCTCAACCAGTTCCTGTCGAAGTTCGGTCTGGTCAATCTGCCCTTCCTCACCAATGGACATTGGGCACTCGCCTGCATCATCGCGGTCGAGGTCTGGCAATGGACGCCGTTCGTCATCCTGATGATGCTGGCCGGCCTGCAAACGCTTCCCGAAGATGTTTATGAGGCTGCCGAGCTGGAGAATGCCAGTGCCTGGCAGCAGTTCTGGGGGATCACCTTTCCGATGATGCTGCCGATCTCGGCCGCGGTCGTCTTCATCCGCCTGATCGAGAGCTACAAGATCATGGACACGGTGTTCGTGATGACGGGCGGCGGGCCGGGCGTCGACACCGAGACGCTGACGCTGTTCGCCTATCAGGAAGGCTTCAAGAAGTTCAATCTCGGCTACACCTCGGCGCTCAGCTTCCTGTTCCTGATCGCGATTACGATCATCGGCGTCACCTATCTGGCGCTGCTGCGGCCGCATCTGGAGAAGCGCCGATGAGCGGACAGGGCTTGACCGGACTGTCGCAATGGAGCCGCCGGCTGGTTACGGTTGGCGTTCTCGCCTGGTGCCTGATCACGGTGTTTCCGCTCTATTGGGTGGTCGTGACCGCGTTCAAGACGCCGCCGGGCGTCGTCGGCGGGCCGACCTACCTGCCGTTCATCGACTTCACGCCGACCCTGCAGCCCTTCATCGATCTCTATCAGGGGATCCGCGGCGAGTTCTTCCGCACCTTCCTGAACTCGACCATCGTCGGCCTGTCGGCGGCTGCGATCGCCACCGCGATCGGCGCGATGGCGGCCTATGCGCTGGTGCGGTTCGAGTTCAAGGTAAGGCTTGGCGCGGGCCTCGTGTTCTTCCTTCTCGCGCTCGGCGGCTATCTGCTATTCAACGCGACGTTCGGATTTACCCGCTCGCAGGCGCTTCTGCTCGCCTTTCCGATCGCGCTGATCGCGGCCGTCGTCGCCAATCGCCTGCCGTTGCCCGGACCGATCCTCGGCAATGAGGACATCCTGTTCTGGTTCGTCAGCCAGCGCATGTTTCCGCCGATCGTCACGGCCTTCGCGCTGTATCTGCTCTACAGCGAGATCGGCCGGCTGGGTTTCCAGCTCATCGACAGCTATGTCGGCCTGACGCTGTGCTACGTCGCCTTCTCGCTGCCGATCGTGGTCTGGCTGATGCGAGACTTCTTCGAAGCTATCCCGATCGAGGTCGAGGAAGCCGCGATGGTCGACAACGTGCCGAGCTGGCGCATCTTCATCGGCATCGTGGTGCCGATGTCGATGAACGGGCTGCTGGCGACGTTCATGATCACGCTGGCCTTCGTCTGGAACGAGTTTCTGTTCGCGCTGTTCCTGACCAATTCCAGATGGCAGACGCTGCCCATCCTGGTGGCGGGACAGAACAGTCAGCGCGGCGACGAATGGTGGGCGATATCGGCTGCCGCGCTGGTCGCCATCGTTCCCATGATGATCATGGCGGGCCTGCTCAGCCGGATGATGCGGTCGGGCCTGCTGCTCGGGGCCATCAAATAGCAAAAACTTTGTAGGGAGGACTAAACGATGTTGCGACGGACGTTCCTGATACTGACTACCTCGCTCGCGATGGCCTGCGCCGCGAGCCAGGCGAACGCTGCCTGTAGTCCGGATTACACCGGCGTCACCCTGACGGTGGCGTCGCAGACCGGACCGTATATCGCGTCCGCGCTCAAGCTCGGCGCCGACGAATGGGCCAAGAAGACCTGCGGCAAGGTCAATGTCGTCGAGTTTCCCTGGTCCGAGCTCTATCCGAAGATCGCGACCTCGCTGACGGCGTCGGACGCGACGTTCGACCTCGTCAGTTTCGCGCCGGCCTGGCTGCCGGACTTCGTGCCTTATCTGAGCGAGATGCCCAAGGAGATGCAGTCCGGCAAGGACTGGGACGATATCGAGCCGGCCTATCGTGAACGCCTGATGGTGTGGGAAGGCAAGATCTACTCGCAATCGATGGACGGCGACGTCCACACTTATACGTACCGCACCGACCTGTTCAGCGATCCCAAGGAGAAGGACGCGTTCAAGGCCAAGTACGGCTACGACCTCGCGCCGCCGAAGACCTGGAAGCAGTATCTCGACATTGCGGAGTTCTTCCAGCGGCCCGACAAGGGCCTGTGGGGCACGGCGGAAGCCTTCCGTCGCGGCGGTCAGCAGTTCTGGTTCTTCTTCAGCCACGCGGCGGCTTACGCCAACAATCCGAACTATCCGGGTGCGATGTTCTTCGATCCCGAGACCATGGACGCGCAGATCAACAATCCGGGCTGGGTGAAGGGGCTCGAGGAATACATCCGCGCCTCGAAGCTCGGGCCGCCCAACGCGCTGAACTTCTCGTTCGGCGAGGTGAACGCAGCGGTCGCGGGCGGCCAGGTCGCGGAATCGATCGGCTGGGGCGACACCGGCGTCATCGCCGCCGACCCGAAGCAGTCGAAGATCTCGGGCAAGGTCGGCTCGGCGATGCTGCCTGGCTCGGACGAGATCTGGAACGCCAAGACCAAGAAGTGGGACAAGTTCCCGAGCGTGCTGCCGGGTCCGTTCATGGCATTCGGCGGCTGGCAGATCGCGGTGCCGAAGGCCGGCAAGAACCAGAAGGCGGCGTGGGACTTCGTCAAGACGCTGACCAGCCCCGAGGTGTCGGGGCAAGCGGCGATCACCGGCGGCAGCGGCGTCAATCCCTATCGCAAATCGCACACCGCCAATCTGCAACTGTGGAGCAAGATCTTCTCGCCGGAAGAAGCCAAGGAGTATCTCGGCGCGCAATCGGACTCCATCAACGCCAAGAACGTCGCGCTCGACATGCGTTTGCCCGGCTATTTCTCCTATACCGAGGTCGTGGAGATCGAGCTCGGCAAGGCGCTGGCCGGCCAGACCACGCCGCAGGCAGCGCTCGACGCGATGGCGAAAGAGTGGAACAGGCTGACCGACGAGTTCGGCCGGGCCAAGCAACTCGCGGCCTATCGCGCGGCGATGGGCCTGCCGCCGAAGAACTAGCCTTCAACCGAGACATCCCGGATGATGCGCGCGCGTCATCCGGGATTTTGACTAGCCGTTGACGCAGGGACGGAAAAGGATTCCATGGCGCACGTCGAGATCGAGAACGTCAGCAAGGCATACGGGCCCTACAAGATCATCGAAGGGCTCGACCTCAAGGTGGCCGACGAGGAGTTTGTCGTGTTGGTCGGCCCGTCCGGCTGCGGCAAGACCACGACGTTGCGCATGATCGCGGGACTGGAGGCGGCCACCAGCGGAACCATCCGCATCGGCAACCGCGACGTGACGCAGTTGCGCCCGGGCTTGCGCAACTGCGCGATGGTGTTCCAGAATTACGCGCTCTATCCGCATATGACGGTCGCCGAGAACATCGGCTACGGCATGAAGGTGCGGGGCGAGCGGCGCGCCAGCATCGACAAGGCCGTGGGTGACGTGGCGCGCGTCCTCGACCTCGAGCAATATTTGCAGCGCCGGCCGAAGCAGCTTTCCGGCGGACAGCGCCAGCGCGTCGCGATCGGCCGCGCCATCGTGCGCAGCCCGGACGTATTCCTGTTCGACGAGCCATTGTCCAATCTCGACGCCAAGCTCCGCATCGAGATGCGGACCGAGATCAAGGCGCTGCATCGCCGTCTCGCCAAGACGATCGTCTATGTCACGCACGACCAGGTCGAGGCCATGACGATGGCCGACCGCGTCGTGGTGATGAATAAGGGCCGGATCGAGCAGGCAGCCGATCCGATCACGATCTACGAGAAGCCCAGCAATCTCTTCGTCGCAGGCTTCATGGGCGCGCCCAGCATGAACTTCATCCATGGCGAGATCACAGCCCGCGATGGCGCGCTTACCTTCACCGAGCCGTCGGGCACGGCGTTGCGTGTGCCGAAGTCGCGGGAGGCTGCCTATGCGGGCAGCGTCGGCAAGCCCGTGGTGCTCGGCGTGCGGCCCGATCACGTGTTGCGCGAAGGCGCGCCGGCGGGCTCGTCCATCCGCATCCTTGTGAAGGACGTGGAGCCGCTCGGGCCGCACACGCTCGTGATCGGAACCGTCGGCGCATTCGCGTTCACGGCGCAAATGCCGGTCGGCGTCGCCGCCGAGCCGGATCAATTCATCGACGTCGCGCTCGACCTCGAGCGCACGCATCTGTTCGACAAGGCGTCCGGGATGGCGATTTGCTGATCTGCCGGAGTGGTAGACAACCGCCTGCTTAGCCGCAGAATCCCCGGGCTCGGCGCACCGTGTCGGACGGATACAGGCCGAATGCCGAGCGGTACACCGCTGCAAACCGGCCCATATGCGTAAAGCCCCACTTCAGCGCAACTTCGCTGACCGGAAGCAGATTTTCAGGTCGCGACAGTTCATCGTGGATCGCCTCTAGCCGAACTTGTCGCAAATAGGCGGCCGGCGTCGTGCCGTGAATTTTGCGGAAGCCCAATTGCAGCAGCCGGCTGCTGACGCCGACCGTCGCGGCTATGTCCGATATCGTCAACGGCAGATGGGGATTGGCCCGCATATAATCGACAGCCCGCCTGATGTAACGCGGCGGCGCATCCAGCGGGTGGCGGTTCAACCGGTCGCTCAGCCGATGCGGGACGTTCTCAAGGATGAGCTGTATCGTGGCCTCGGACAGCAGCGCGCTGGCTTTTGGTGAGCGCGCCAGGGTCCCGTCATACAGACCGGTCGCGCTGGTACGAACGAGCTGAAGCAGCGTCTGCCCGGCCCCGGTCGACAAGCCGACGATGGGCGTCAAATTGAGATCTTCGAGCGCTGCGCTCCCGAATGTCGCGGACAACACCTTCGAAACGATGCCCGTATGTAGGGTAAGCGTTACGCTTGAGTATCGTCCATCGACCGCTTCGACGCGCTGCGCCTGCATCGTCGGGAGGGGGACGACGGCGATCTCCGACGGGGTTCGCTCGACGCTCTTGCCCGCAATGAGCGTCTCGGCCCTGCCGGCATTCAGCAGTCCTATTGCGAGTTCTCCAGCAGAGCCCTCGTAGGAGTAGCGCCAATCCCAGCCTGCAGAGAGGTCCGCCCGTACGACGTCAATCTCTGCGCTAATTGCAATATCCGCATGCCAACGAAACGATTGATTGGGCTGCAGCGGGGAGTGGGCGCTGATCCCGTGCGGTCTGAGCATTTCAAGGAGTTCTTCAAACGAAGAGCCCGATCGCGTGGGAGCTGCAGCGAGTACGTCTTCGACCATCAAATCCTGACCAATTGCTGTGCGCTAAGTGACCCGATCCATCAGACCGGGGGGTAGCCATCCCCTCTGAGACGTCTGCCACACGCACAAACCGCACGGTCACCCTAACACAGCCTTGGGGAAATCAGGTCGCGTTCCCTTTTTCGCCTCGCTCGATATCCAATTGCCGAACGGGATATCCAGATCGCGACACCGAGTAACGAAAAGTAAGATTTGATTCAATTCGCCGCCTCGAGCGTCTCCGTTGATGTCACGCGTGCTGCGGTGCTGGCGTTTCAGAATACCAGCGAGCGCGGCTGCGCACGCTACCGGTCATGCTAGCCAAAATCCGAATGCATCCATCCGGAATGCGATGGCGTCCATGGACTCATAGCCCATTTGGCCTAAATCGTCCGGACCAACTCAAACGGGTTATGAAAGCATGCTTACAAGGATTACTTGCGTATTCGCGCTCACGGTTCTTTCGTCCATACCTGCGCTGGCCGATGGTTGCGCAGATCACGTCCAGAGCACCGGCGTTCCCATGGTTACGGGTATGACGCACAAGACCTGGATGATCTTCCCATCGGTCAATCCCGCTGCCGCTCTCGACAAGGTGTCCCGCGCCGTCCTGGCGGAGGGTTTTGTCGGTGTGAACGTCGACAAGAAGCTTGGCACGCTGACCGTTCAGCAGGAGACCACCGGATCCGGCAGGCCACAAACGTTGCAGGTCGTCGTCCGCAAGGACGGCAAGGGCAGCCGCGTCGATGCGACCTTCATCCTGCCGCCGGGACAGTTGGCTCCGGGTGTCGGCGACAACCTCTGCCGCGTCGTGAACGCAGCCGGCCAATGAACTCCGCCCATTTGTGAAGCAGGCTGACGCGCGAATTGTAACCGGCCGTGCGTGTCCGGGTGTCGTCCGGTCCGGGACCGGACGAGCCCATCCATGTTGAGGGAATCAGGACGCAGGTGCCGGCCTGCGCCCACAGCAAATGAAGCAGGAGATATGATGCGTAGGGCTCGCTTTTTGAAAGTCGTTTTGACGGCCACCACCGGCGTTATGATGTTTTCCGTCTCCGCAATCTCGGCTCCGCTACAGCACGGTGCCGGTGTTGCGGCCGCAGCGCCGGCCGTGACCGAGAAGGTCTGGTGCCGCTACGGGAACTGCGATGGCGGCGCTGCGGTCGGCGGACTGGTCGGCGGCCTCATCGGCGGCGTCATCGCGGCCGGCGCGGCCAACGCGGCTGCCCAGCAGGAAGCTGCCGCCGCCCAGCAGCACGCGACGTCCTGCGCCCAGCGCTATCGCTCGTACGACCCGGCGTCTAATACCTTCCAGGCCAAGGACGGCCGGCGCTATCCTTGCCAGTAAGCGTTTGAGATGCAGCCGCGCCTGCTCCGGCCGCTGAGCCGGGGCAGGCGTTCGAACGCCCGGGGCAGAACGGAGCCTCTGCCCGAGAATCGAGCAAGATATTTGGCTGAATCGGTTCCCGCCCTGGGGCTGGATGCGCGGATCGAGGGGGCTTGACCGGAAATCGCGGGGCAGGCCGCTGACGGCCGCTTCTGACGCGATTGCTTTCCATGTTATCACCTGATCCGTCGAAACTGCGTTCGAGCACGACCTGCCGAACCTACGAGCCTGGATCTTGATGATGTTGTCGCTTCCCAAGACAAAAATACGCGTGCTGCTGCTGGAGGGCGTGAACGATTCCGCGGTCCGGATGTTCGAGGCGAACGGCTATACCGAGCTGCAACGTCTGCCCAAGGCGCTGGGGCCGAAAGACCTCAGGCAGGCGCTGTCGGGCATCCATATGCTGGGAATTCGGTCGCGGACCCAGTTGACCGCGGAAATCCTCGAGGCTGCCGACCGGCTGCTGGTCGTCGGTTGCTTTTCGGTCGGCACCAATCAGGTGGATCTCGACGCCGCGCGGAAGCTCGGAATCCCCGTATTCAATGCACCATACTCCAACACCCGCAGCGTGGCGGAGCTGACCATCGCCGAGATCGTCATGCTGTTCCGCCGGATCTTTCCGCGGTCGGTCTCCGCACACGGCGGCGGCTGGGACAAGTCCGCCGAAGGCAGCCGCGAGGTGCGCGGCAAGACGCTCGGCATCGTCGGCTACGGCAATATCGGCTCGCAGCTGTCGAACCTTGCGGAAGCGATGGGTATGCGCGTGATCTATTTCGATCACACCGACAAGCTGCGTCACGGCAATACCGAGCCGGTCGATACCCTCGACGAGCTGCTTGCGGCCAGCGACGTCGTGTCGCTGCACGTGCCGGAGACGCCGGCCACCGCCAACATGATTGGCGCGGCCCAGCTTCGGCTGATGAAGCCCGAGGCCTATTTGATCAACAACTCACGCGGCACGGTGGTCGATCTCGATGCGCTGGCGGCGGCCTTGCGTGAGGACCGGCTGGCGGGTGCCGCGGTCGACGTGTTTCCGGTCGAACCGGTCTCGAACGAGGCGCGCTTCGTCTCGCCGCTGCAGGGGCTCCCCAATGTCATCCTGACGCCGCACGTCGGCGGTTCGACCGAGGAAGCACAGGATCGCATCGGCGGCGAAGTTGCGCGCAAGCTGATCGATTATTCCGACGTCGGATCGACCCTCGGCGCGGTCAATTTTCCGCAGGTGCAATTGCCGGCGCGACCGACCGGCACCCGGTTCATCCATGTTCATCGCAACGTTCCCGGCGTCATGCGCCAGGTCAACGACGCACTCTCCCGGCACGGGATCAACATCCTGGCGCAGTATCTGCAGACCGATCCGGAAGTCGGCTATGTCGTGCTCGAGACCGACGTGGTCGGCGGCGAGGGCGAGGCGCTCCTGGCCGATCTGAAAGACATCGACGGCACCATCCGCGCGCGGGTGCTGTATGACCAGAACCGGCCGCAGGGGTGATCGACTGCGTCAATCGGCCGAGAAGCCGAACGGCACGCTCGAGGTTCTGAAATCGTCGGGAAGAATCTCGCGTCCGATCGGCGGCGCCGATCGTGCCGCGCATCGCGGGCGATGACAGACCCGGCAGGCGACGCCGATCGGTGTCGGCTCATCGGAGTTCGGCCCCTGTCCGTCGCGCGTGTAGATCAGCTGGCCCGCATGCTCGGCCGCGCAGCCGATCGCGATCGCACGCTCGACGCGGATGGCGCCGAACGCGCCGCCGCCGGCGGTCACGGTGCGGGCGATCGAGAAGAACCGCTGTCCGTCGGGCAATTCCAGCCATTGCGTGACGATCTGGCGCGGCGTTTTGAAGATGTCGTGGACCGACCACAGCGGGCAGGCGCCGCCGTGCTTTGCGAACGGGAAGCCGGCACCGTCGAGCAGCTTGGAGATGTTGCCGGCCGGATCGACGCGGATCAGGAAGAACGGCACCTTCTCGAGGCCCGGCCGCTGCAAGGTCGTGACGCGGTGCGCTGTCTGCTCGAAGCTGGTGCCGAATTGACGCGCCAGCGCCTCGAGATCGTAACGACGCGCCTCGACGGCTTTCGCAAACACGGAGTACGGCATGATGAGCGCGGCCGCGGCATAGGCTGCAAGTGCGCGGCGGGCCAGCAGCTCGGCGCTCTTGCTGGTGAACTTGCCGTCTTCCACCGCCGCACCGATCTCGCCTTCCAGTTCCAGATAGGCGAGTTGCTTGGCGAGCTGGAAATTGAGGCCTGCGGTATCGAGCGAGTCCTCGAGCAGCAGTTGTCTGCGATGCATATCCAGTCGCCTGACCGAGCCGAGCATGACGTTCGGTGGCAGATAGCGGACCTGGAGCTTGTGACGCTCGCGAAGCCGCTCGATGAATCCGGCCGGTCCGGCCGGTTCGTGGACGAGACGCTCGGCGGCATCGTCGAGGTTGGCGAAATTGTTGCGGCGCGCGGCGAGGAATCGCCTGACTTCCGCGACCGGATCGTTGGCGTCGAAGTTCTCACCCGGGAGCAAGGCGGCACCCGCCAGGTCCGGGGCCCGTCGCTCCGCGAGCGCCAGCTGCTCTTCACGATAGGCCGTGTAGAGGCGCAGGAACGCTTCGGTCATTCCGGGATAGCTGACCGCGAGGTCGCTGACCTCGAGCGTCGGGATGTCGATGTCGGCAAACATCGGCTCCTTCAAGACGGACTGCATGCGCGCGGTGTGATCGGCGCCGCCGTCGCCGGCGAGATCGGCCAGATCAATCTTGTAGGTGCGGGCCAGTCGAAGCAGCATATCCGCCGTCACTGGCCGCTGGTTCCGTTCCAGCAGCGCGACATAGGGGGCCGAGATTTCGAGATCGGCGGCCATATCCGCCTGGGTCAGCCCGAGGTCCCGCCGCAGCCGGCGCAGCCGCGGGCCCATGAAAACGGAACGGGCGCTTGAGGTTACCATCGCCTAATCCATGTCTATGTAATATTCTTACAACGATACAACGGTTTCTTGTAAGTTATGACAAGTTTTCCGCGCCAGGTCTAGCTCCCAACGCCGCCAGGCGTCACAAACGGTGCAGTTATTTCGTCACCGAAGGGATCACGGACATGAACTTCCAACCGCGCGGGATCAGCGATCCGGCTATCCAGGGACCGGCTTCGTATCAGAGCGAGATTGAGGCGGCCGAAGCGCTCCTCAAGACCAAGGACACCTGGAACGGCGTCACCGCCGAAGCCGTGGCGCGCATGCGCCTGCAGAACCGCTTCAAGACCGGTCTGGATGTCGCCCGGTACACGGCTGCGCTGATGCGCGCCGACATGGCCGCCTATGACGCCGACAGCACCAAGTACACCCAGTCGCTCGGCTGCTGGCACGGCTTCATCGCCCAGCAGAAGCTGATCTCGGTCAAAAAGCACTTCGGCAACACCGACCGCCGTTACCTCTATCTCTCCGGCTGGATGATTGCGGCGCTGCGCTCCGAATTCGGTCCGCTGCCCGACCAGTCGATGCACGAGAAGACTTCGGTGCCGGCGCTGATCGAAGAGCTCTACACCTTCCTGCGTCAGGCGGACTCGCGTGAGCTCAACGATATCTTCCGCGCGCTCGATGCGGCCCGCAAGGAAGGCGACAAGGCCAAGGAAAAGGCGCTGATCGAGAAGATCGACAACTTCCAGACCCACGTCGTGCCTGTGATCGCCGACATCGACGCCGGTTTCGGCAATGCCGAGGCGACCTATCTGCTCGCCAAGAAGATGATCGAGGCGGGCGCCTGCGCGCTGCAGATCGAGAACCAGGTCTCCGACGAGAAGCAGTGCGGTCACCAGGACGGCAAGGTCACCGTGCCGCACGAGGTGTTCATCGCGAAGATCCGCGCCTGCCGCCATGCGTTCCTGGAGCTCGGCGTCGAAGACGGCATCATCGTGACCCGTACCGACTCGCTCGGTGCCGGCCTGACCCAGCAGATCGCCGTGAGCCACAAGCCCGGCGACCTCGGCGACCAGTACAACAGCTTCCTCGATTGCGAGGAAGTGACGGCTGCCAACGCGCGCAACGGCGACGTCATCATCAACCAGAACGGCAAGATGATGCGTCCGAAGCGTCTGCCCAGCAACCTCTACCAGTTCCGTCCCGGCACCGGTGCGGATCGCTGCGTGCTCGACTGCATCACCTCGCTGCAGAACGGCGCCGACTTGCTCTGGATCGAGACCGAGAAGCCGCATATCGAGCAGATCGCTTCGATGGTCGACCGCATCCGCAAGGTCATTCCGAACGCGAAGCTGGCGTACAACAACTCGCCGTCGTTCAACTGGACGATCAACTTCCGTTGGCAGGTCTACGACGCGATGAAGGAAGCCGGCAAGGATGTCAGCAAGTACAACCGTGCCGAGCTGATGAAGCCGGAATACGACGAGACGCCGCTGGCGATCGAAGCCGACGAGCGCATTCGCACCTTCCAGGCGGATTCGGCCAAGCGTGCCGGCATCTTCCACCATCTGATCACGTTGCCGACCTATCACACGGCGGCGCTGTCGACCGACAATCTCGCGAAGGAGTATTTCGGCGAGCAGGGCATGCTGGGCTACGTCAAGAACGTGCAGCGCGCGGAGATCCGTCAGGGCATCGCCTGCGCCAAGCATCAGAACATGGCGGGCTCCGACATCGGCGACGATCACAAGGAGTACTTCGCCGGTGAGGCCGCCCTCAAGGCGGGTGGCGCCCACAACACGATGAACCAGTTCGGCTAATCGCTCGAACGGATCAAGATATCGGCGGACAGGCGGGATTGCGAGGCAGTCCCGCCTGTTCGTCGTTTGGCGGGGCGATTTCGACCACGGTGACGCGGTCGAGATCGCCCCACAACGTTTTGCAAGGCGCTTTTTCCCGTCCTCCGCCCACTCGTAGAGGCTCACGCATTCGACGCGCGCGTGGTATTGCGTCGCTGCGATCGTGAGGGGCCTGCCACGCCATGACCGTCGGAGACTACAAGTCCGCCGTCACCAGCTCCGCCGTGCTGGAGCGGCTCGAGCCATTCGATCCCCGTATCGTCGGAACGCTGCCGCTCGGCCTTGCTGTGCCCGGCAGCGACATCGATATCGTCTGCCATGTGCTCGACCCGAACTCCTTCGCGGACATCGTTTGGAAGCATTACCGATCGGCCGACGACTTCGTGCTCTACCGATGGACCTCGGGAACGCGGCCGGCAATTGCTCGCTTTGTGTGGGATGGCTGGCCGTTCGAACTGTTCGGTGACCAGCGTCCGGTCGAGCAGCAGCGGAGCTGGGTCCACTTCGAGGTCGAGCGGCGGCTGCTCGCGCTTGATGATGGACGGCTGCGGCGAGCTGTCGGAACTTTAAGGGCAGGTGGCCTCAAGACCGAGCCTGCGTTCGCCGCCGTCCTCGGGATATCCGGCGATCCCTATCAGGGATTGCTTGACCTCGCGGTTGAAACGGACGCCGGGTTACGCGCCCGGCTCGCGGCGTGCGATCTCGGCTGATCGCCGGTTCATGAAGCTCACTCGCCCGGCACGAGGTGAGCAACCGGCGGCCGCGCAAGGCGCCGGTGCCTGCGGCGGGACAGATAGAGCAGCAGACCGGTCACGGCGAACAGTGGCATCATGGCCGCGGCCAGCATGAAGGCGAGCTTGCCGGGCCATCCCAGGATGGCGCCGCGGTGGATGTCGAGCACGCCGGCAAGGACGCGCTCGCCAAACGTCTTGTCCGCATAGCGATCCGACGAGATGACGCGTCCGGTGACGGCGTCGATGCGGAATTCGTCACGCACGCTCTCGAGCGTCGAATCCCGCGACCAGGACCGCACGCGCACCCTCGTGCCCGTGCCGGCCGGCAAGGTCAGGAGAGCCCTACCGTAATCGTTGTTGTCCTGCTGCAGGAACGCTGACCAGACATGATCGAACGCGAGCGGCTTTGCCTCGGTCTTCGCTTCAGACTTGCCGTCGCCCTCGCTTTCGGCAGCCGCCGCGCCGCGCGATGGTTTCGGCTGCATCGCCGCGGTCGTGGCCTGCGGCCGCGCCAGCAGCCAGTTGGCACCGGCCTTGTACCATTCGAACGAGTACCACAGGCCGGTCAGCGTCATCACCAGATAGACCGGCAGCACCCAGGTGCCGATCACGGCATGCAGCGAGCGGTGCAGGCCACGCCCGCGCAGTCCCAGATTTGGCTTCAGCCACATCTTCACGCTGCGCGCGCGATGCGGCCAGCGCAGCACGAGGCCGGTGATCAGCATCGCGAACAGGCAGATCGCGGCAGTGCCGGTGATCTTGCGGCCCACGCCATTGCCGTCGCCCGGCAGCAGCAGCCAGCGATGCAGCTTGCGGACTGTGGCGAAGAAGTCCTCGCCGTGCGGCGAGCCGAGCACGTGTCCGTCATAGGGATCGACATAGACCGAGGACGGCCGCGAGCCGCCTTCGCTGCGGGCGAAGCGGATGTGCGCCGCCGCCGAGGGATCGCTGGCCATCGCTACGGCCGAGACCTTGCCGAAATCGCCGGAAGCCTGGAGCCGCGCGACCAGTTCGTCCGGCGTGAGCCGCCGCGCTGCGCTGGCGTCGACGCGCATGATGTGGCTGTTCAGGCTGGCCTCGATCTCGTCCTCGAAAGCCATCGTCGCGCCGGTGAGGCCGACCACGGCCCAGAGCAGCGCCAGCGCAAGGCCGGCGATGGAATGGACCTGCAACAGCGCGGCCTTGATCGGGCGTCGGACGTCACTCATCGAATCCGGCCTTTCGGATCAGGGCGATTGCGGCCGCTTGATGCGCGGCAATCTCGTCGATGGGCAGCGCGTCGGCGGGAAACGATCCGAGTCCCTCGACGATTGGGGCCCGCTTTGCAGTCGCAAGTACGGGATATTCCAGCTCGGAGGCGGCAAAGATCGTCTGGGCCTCGGGTGTGACCAGGAACTCGAGGAAGGCGCGTGCCGCGGCCGGATGCGGTGCGTGCCGTGCCATCGCCGCGCCGGTCAGATTGACGTGGCTGCCGCTACCCGTAAACGCGGTCGGCACGGCCTTCACGGCGTCCGCCCACGTGCGCCAATCATTGCCTTCGCGGCCGTCGCGGAGCTGCGCGAGTGCGACCGTGTTGCCGATCCCGATCTCGCAGCGTCCTTCCGCGATCTCGCGGACCACGTCATTGTCCTTGCCGGTCGGCTTGCGGGCGAGATTATCCTTCAGCCCGGCGAGCCAGCTCTGCGTCGCATCCGTGCCGTGATGGGTGAGGTAAGCTGCGATCAGTGCGACATTGTTCTGGTGCGCGGCCGGCCGCATGCACAGCTTGCCGCGCCATTTGGGATCGGCGAGCTCCTCATAGGTGATCGCGGCGAGGCGGCTGTCGTTACGTGCGAACACCACACGTGGACGGACGGCGAGCGCGATCCATTGGCCGCCGCCACCGCGCAGGTTCGCCGCCACCGCCTGGTCAAGAACGGGAGATGCAAGCGGCTGCGTCAGCCCACGCGTGACAAGCTGCGTCGTCTTGTCGAGACCGATGGTCAGCAGGACGTCCGCGGGCGAATTATCGCCCTCCGATGTCAGGCGCTTGACCAGGCTGTCCTCGACAAAGACGGTCCTGACCCTCGTGCCGCTCGCGGCCGTGAACGCCGCGATCACGGGTTCGACCAGATTGGCTTCGCGGGTCGAGTAAAGTGTGAGCTCGTCGGCGCACACCGCAGTGCAGGCGAAAGCGGTCGCGGCCACGGCGGCGAGCAGTCCGATCGCTGTCCGCGCCGCGCCCATGCTAGAATTTCACCGTCGCCGAGAGCGAAAAGCGCCGCGCATCGCCCATCGCCACCGTCAGGATGTTGTTGGCGGATGGATAGTAGACGGTGTCGAACAGGTTCTTGACGTTGAACTGGTAGATCACCGGGAACGTCTGGACCTTGGTCTCGTAGGTCGCAAACACATCCGCGACGGTGTAGGCCGGCAGCACGAAGCTGTTTGCGGCGTCGCCGGGGCGGTCGCCGACATAGCGCGCGCCGCCGCCGAGACGCAGACGGCCGGGCAGGGTGGTGCCGAAATCGTAGACCAGATAGAGCGAGGCGGTGTTGAGCGCGACGTTCTGCAGGGCGTTGCCGGCGAGGGTCGGATCCTCAGTGACTCGTGCATCGGTATAGCCGTAGCTTCCGATCATGCTCCAGCTATCGGTCAGCCTGCCGGTGACGTCGAGCTCGACGCCGCGCGAGCGAACCTTGCCGGCGGTGCGGTATTCGACGATGGCGGTTGCGGGGTTGAGCTGCGAAACCAGCACGTTCTTCTTCTCGATGTCGTAGAGCGCAAGCGTGCCGGAGATCCGCTTGTTGAAGTCGAACTTGACGCCGGTCTCCCACTGGGTGCCCTCTTCGGGCGCGATGTTGGAGCCGATCACGACGCCGCCGGTGAGCGGCGCGATGGTCGAGGTCGGCTTCAGCGACTGCGTGTAGCTCGCATACAGCGAGACCTGGTCGGTGAGCTTGAGGATGGCGCCGCCGAGCGGCAGCGCCTTGTCCGCCGACACGTTGGTGTTGGTGATGAAGGGCCGGCCCCTGCCGGCGATCTGGTCGTAGTCCATGTAGCGCACGCCGCCGACCAGCGCGAAGCGCTCGGTCAGATGCAGCGTGTCCTGGAAGAATAGCGACCACTGGCCGAGCTTGTCGGTCTGGGCGCTGTCGCTGGCCGATACCGTTGTGCCCGGCGTGATCAGCCCGTAAACCGGATTGTAGAAGTTGAAGCTTGGCGTCGCCTGCCGGATCAGATTGTCGCGGTAGATCGTACGGTACTGGCCGTCGCCGCCGAACAGCACCTCGTTGCGGAACCCGCCGAGCCAGACATTGCCCTGCAGATAGGAGGTGCCGTAGCTCGAATTGCTGAGCGAACCCTGCGTGCCGTCATTGCTGCGGGTCTCGACGCCGGTCTTGCTGTTGATGCCGGTGATGCGGAGCTGGTTCGCGCTGAATGTCTCGGTGTTGTAGCTGTAGGCCGCGAACAGCTTCCAGTCCTGGTTCAGCCGGTGCTCGACCGAGGCCTGCATCAGGTCGGAGGTTCCCCACATGTTGTTGAAGGGCTCGTCGAGCCGGCGTGTCGCGGGGATCGCCAGCGGCGCTTGGGTCACGGCATCGAACGCGGTGCCGCGGTCGAACGGCGCGATGAATTCGCGGTGCTCGTAGTTGAGCTGGACGGTGGTGTTGTCGCCGTACCAGGCCAGTGACGGCGCGACCAGCATTTCGCGATGGCGCCCGAAATTGCGCCAGTAGTCCTCGCTCACGCCATAGCCGATGAAGCGATAGGCGAGGCCGCCATTGCCGATCGGGCCCGTGATGTCGATGGTGCCGTCGGCGCCGCTCTTGTTGTTGGCGTAGGTCGAGCCGAGCAGGGTCACCGAGCCGTGGCGATAGAGCTCGGGGCGCTTGCTGATCGTGTTGACGATGCCGCCGGGATCCATGATGCCGTAGAGCAGCGAGGCCGGGCCTTTCAGCACCTCGACGCTTTCGACCGCGGCGTTGAGGCTGCGGCCCTGCACCAGTGGCATGCCGTTGCGCATGATCGAGCCGTCACGGTTGTCGCCGAAGCCGCGGCGCATCACGGCATCCTGGGTTCCTGCCAGCGTGTTGCCCTGGGTGACGCCGCTGACATTGGCCAGCGCGTCGTCGAGGTTGCGCGGCAGCTGGTCCCTGAGCACCTGCTCCGGCACGACATTGACCGTCTGCGCGGTGTCGAGCGGCGAGGCGCCGCTGCGCAAGGTGGTCGAGCTTGGCATCGCGCGATAGCCGAGCTTGGCTTCGTTCAGCGCGGCGGCGCTAGCTGCCGCACGCTCCGATGCGGTCGGCGGCGCCGGCTGGGCATTCCGGCTGCGCGGCCGTGCCGCCGCCTGCGTTCGCTGCGCCGGCTTCGCCGAGCTGGGTGCCGGCTTACGCTTCTGCGTCGGCTGCTCGACCGTGACCGGCGGCAACGGGACGCTCGATTGGGCGCTTGCCGGCGCTACTGCGGAGGAGACGTCGGCGAGCAGGAACGCTGCGCCGATCAGCAGGTGGGTGCGGCCCTTGTCGGCGGCATTTCGACGGTCGCCGACAACCCGGCGATCAGCATTCACAGGCACTCTTGGACTTCCGATTCACGCAAACTCATTCACGCCGCGCCTCTAGCAGTCGGCGCGCGCGAAAAGAACCGGAGCAGACTTGAATCCCTCTAACCGGATTGCATTTGAATCGTTCTAAGACGCAGCGAGCCTCGCGGGTATGCGCGAGCCTCGCACCCCATGACTTGATTGTTGCGTCAGCGCGTCAATTGGTCGCGCGATCCCGCAGGTCGTTATCCTGTCACGCCTCACGCGTACAGTTCGCCGTACGTCGCGCGATGTGTCTCACGACATTGCCAGGCTGACGGGCGCCGAGCCGACCACTCCGGTGCTCACGCCGTCGCGTGCCATCGATTCGATCTCGCCCCAGTTCTCGCGGAAGATGCGCGCCGCCTCGTTGGCGCTTTCCGCCTGGATCGTCAGACTGCACGCGCGTCTGGTGCCATTGCTGGCGAGCTGGAAGTAGAGAACATATCCAGACGATTCCGCACTCCGTGCGGCCAGCGGTGCCTGCTGCATGTAGGTTTTCCCCATAGTGTTCTTGTTGCGCCACCCGCGAACAGGATTTGACAGGGATGCGGCACCTTCGTGATTCAAAACCCACAATCTGCCCGATTGCGCGTTTTTGTCTGACGGTGTTGCCGGGATTCAACAGACGGTGGAACCGGCGCGGCGCATCGACCGCAACCCAGCCGCGATCGCGGCGCGCGCCCAGCTCTGTCGCGGCGCGGTTTACGCATCGGCGTCGGGATGCACCATCAGGGTTTCCTGGATCGATGTCGCGAGCATCGACCCATTGCGGTCATGGACGCGGGCGATCGACAGCCCGCGGCCGCCGTCGGCGCACGGGCTATCGGTGTCGACATGCATCCAGGCGTCGGGCGAAAATGCGCGATGAAACCAGATGCAATGGTTGAGGCTCGACAGATAGAGCGGCGCGCGCGTCTGCAGGTCGCGGAGATGGCCGCCGACGCTGGAGAAGTTGAGCCACCAATCCGAGAGATAGGCGAACACGGCGGCCCGGGCGCGGGAACCCGTGGCGAGCGGCTGTCTGCATCTGATCCAGAAGCGCAGGCGCGGCTCGGCGGTCGCGGCCGAGAGCTGCCGCTCGATCTCGGGAACGCGGAAATCCATGCTGGGCTTGATCAGCGGCGAGTAGGGACCGAGCGGCCGCAACTGCGCCATCAATGCGTCAGGGATCTCGGCCAAGTCGGGCAGGCTTTCCGGATCCTCCGTCCGCGCGAACGGTGCGGCGTGCCGCGGTCCGGGCTGCGGCGCGCAGAACGTGGCCTGCGCACTCAGGACCGTTTGTTCGCCCTGCTTGCCTACGACATGGCGGGAGGAGAACCGCTTGCCGTCCTGGAGAACCCGAGCGTCGAACGTGATGCGCCGGGTCGGATCGGCGCCGCGCAGGAACAAGAGCTGCAGCATCGCCGCCGGGCGATCCTCGGGCGCGCTGAGCGTCGCGGCCATCATGGCCTGGCCAAGGATCTGGCCGCCGTAGGAGCGTCCATTGAGATTGCCGTCGCCAAAGCGGCTGCGATAGCGCAGCGGGGCGATGGTCTCGAGCGAGACCAACTCCTCCGCTGCCCTGTCGTCCCATGGATCGCACGCGGTTTCGTCACCGTCCGCGATGCGGGTGCCTTGCCCGTCCATCACATCGCCGGGAATTTCTGCGGTCCCGGATAGCGCGGATAGCCGGCGGCGACGCCATATTCGCTGATGCCGAATCCGGTCTCGTTGCCGCTTTCGAGCCGGACGACATGGTCCGACAGCGTGCGCGCGATGGCGCGCGTCGCGGCATCGTCGAGGTTCCAGATGTCATGCGCGGCATGGTTCTCGCCGCGGTCGTCGCCGTGGGTCCAGCCCTGCAGCCCGCCATACATGCCGGCCTTGAGATAGAACCGGGTCGGCAATCCCTGCATCCTGACGCGGCGCGGCTCGCCGCGATCGAAGCTGAAGGTGAAGTCGGCCGCAGCGATGGTCTGCCCGAGCGGATCGTCGGCCCACTCGATCTGGTGTTCGACCGCGGTCACCTCGCGATGCGATACCGATCCGTCGGTCTCGCGGCGGAACTCGGTGCCCGACAGGTAATGCGGCTTGCCCGGCGTGCGCTCCTTGATGAAGAGCGACAGCGCCGACGCCTCGAACTGGAACATTGACCAGGTCCAGAAGAAATTGCGATGGGTCGCAACCGGCGGCTGCGTCTCGTCGGTGCGCATCTCCGAGCGCAGGCCCCAGGAGCGGTCGCGCTGTCCCCACCATCGTTCCGGTTCGATTTCGTAGCGCTTGCCGTCGGCGACGATCCAGCCGCGCCAGCGGCCGAATTGCGAGACGCGCGCCAGGTCCTCCTCGACGACGCCGTTGCGCTCGCGGAAATTCTGCTTCTCCTGTGCCGCGGGGAAGCTCGCCTTGAATTCGAGCGCGAAGCTGATGCCCGACGGATTGTCGGCGAGCGAGACCCTGTGCAGGCTGTTGCCCTCGACGATCTCGATTCTGAGTCCGCCGACCTCCGTCTCGAGCGGACGCGTCCCGAGCCGCCGCGAGGCACGGAAATTGTGCTGGCGGCGGCCGATCGTGATGCCGGCAAAGCCGTCCATCACGTTGCGGTTCGGGTAATAGCCGAGCCCGATGTCGATCAGCAGCTCGCTGCCGTCGATCGGATGCGCGGTGTACCAGCAGCGCTCGGTGAACCTGATATCGCCGCCGCCTGCCTTGGCAAATGGCTGCGGTGTCTGATGGCCGATGAGATCATCCTGGGCTGTCAGCATTGTTCTTGTCCTTGGTGTTTGAGCCTCGGTCAGTCGGTGTGCAGAGCAGTCAGTCCTTGGCAGCTTCCTTGGTCGTTCCCGCGCCCACGATGTCGCCGAACAGCACCCAGGTCTTGCCGTCGAAGCGCGCAAAGCGGCGTTCGGTGATCGCCGCGTAATCCTGCGGCGTGGTCTGGATGGTGATGCCCGGCAGCAGCATCGGCAGCGCGATGCCGCTGAGATTGGTGGCCTGCTTCAGCACGTTCTCCCGCGTGAGGTTATCGCCGCAACGCTGCAGGATGATCGCGCCGAGCTGGGCCGTGGTGTAGCCGGTCACCGCGATCACATCGTTCGGGTCCATGCCCGGCATGTATTTCGCAACGAAGGCGAGATAGTCGGTCATGCCCTTGTCGTTGGCCCAGGCCGGATCGTTCGGGGTCTTGTAGGAGGTCGTGGTCAGGATGCCGGTCGAAGCGTCAAGCCCCGCCGGCACTAGCACGCCGGCGATCGAATTCGCGGTCGAGCCGAGGAAGATCAGCGGCTTCCATCCGAGCTCGTGGATTTTGCGGATCGCCATCGAGGCGAACTTGTTCTGCGCGGCGATCAAGATCGTGTCGGCGCCGGACGCCTTCAGATTCACGATCTGCGAGTCGATCGTCGGCTCGGTCGACTGATACATCGCCTCCTTGACGATCATCGTCTCGGCTTTCGCACCGAGCCCTTCCTTCAGGCCAAGCACAAAATCCTTGCCGATATCGTCGGCCTGCAAGAGCACGCCGATCTTTGCATCCGGCTTCTCGCGCAGGACGTAGCGCGCGATGATCCGGGACTCGTTGACGTAGGTCGGCGAGTAGGGCGTGGTCCAGGGGAACTGTTTGGGATCGTTCCAGCGTGTGCCGCCGCTCTGCACCAGCAGTTGCGGGACGCCATTGCTGTTGAGGTACTTCTGGATCGCGGCGTTGGTCGGCGTGCCGAACGGCGCCATGATCGCGAGCACCTTGTCGTTCTCGACCAGCGCGCGCGTCACCTCGACGGTCTTGGGTGGACTATAGCCGTCGTCGCGGGTCAGCAGGTTGACGTGGCGACCGTTGATGCCGCCCTTTTCGTTCAGCATCGCAAAATAGGCGAGCATGGTCTTCGGGAAGCTCGCATAGATCGACGCCGGCCCGCTGTAGGGCGCATTGGCGCCGAGCAAGATCTCGGTGTCGCTGACCCCCGGACCATAGGCCTTCTGGGCGTGCGCTGTTCCAAGCGCGCCGGTGAGCGCGAACGCCCACACTGCAAACGTGACGATTGGCTTCCGCATCTTCCCCTCCCATGACGGCCCTCTTTTGCGGGGCTCGTTGATCCCGACGGCGGCTGCCTTCCAGGCTTTACCCGCCGCGTTCGCTGTGCAATAATAGACCGTCTGTCCGGATTATCAACTGGAATCTCCGGGCGGCATATCGGCTGCGCGCATGACGGAAATATCCGCAGGCGTACGCAGCGGCGTGGCGGCGAGGAGGAAACATGAAGCTGACGCAGGCGCTCATCTCGGCGGTGCAGTTGCGCAAGGATTCACCGGGCACCATCCATGCCGGACGGGCGCGAAGCTGGAAGGAGATCGGCCGCCGCGTCGCCTGTGCCGCAGGCGGGCTGCGGCGGCTCGGCATCGAGCCCGGCGATCGCGTAGCCATCCTGGCGCACAACAGCGATCTCTATGTCGAGGCGCTTTATGCCATCGCCTGGGCCGGTGCGGTCGCAGTGCCGCTCAACACCCGCTGGGCGGCCGCGGAGAACGCCTATGCGATCGACGATTCCACGCCAAAACTGTTACTGGTCGACAAGATCTTTGCCGAGATTGCGACGGGGCTGCGCGGCGCGAAATCGCTCACCGCGATGGTCTATCTGGATGAGGGACAGGTCCCCGACGGCATGCAGGGCTATGACGAGTTGGTTGCGCATGCGCCGATCGAAGATGCATCCGGCGCCTATAACGATCTCGCCGGCATCTTCTACACCGGCGGCACCACCGGCTTCCCCAAGGGCGTGATGCTGTCGCATGCCAACATCATCTATGAATCGCTGGTCTGGATCTATGCACTTCGATTCCGCGAGGACACCAGGTATCTGCACTCGGCCGGCATGTTCCATCTGGCCGGCACCTCGCCGATGATCGCGCTCACCCTCGTCGGCGGCACCCACGTCACGATCCCGAAATTCGAGCCCGAGCTGGCGATGAAGACCATCGCCGAGCACAGCGTGGATTACTGCCTGTTCGTGCCGACCATGCTCAACATGATGCTCAATCATCCGTCCTTCGGCACCTATGATCTGAGCAGCGTCAGGGATTGCGAGTACGGTGCCTCGCCGATGCCGGATGCTCTGCTGGTCAAGCTGATGCGCGTGCTGCCGAGCTGGCGCTTCCACCAGGGCTACGGCATGACCGAGAGCGCGGCGCTGGCGACGATCCTGCCGTGGGAATATCATGCGCTGGAGGGACCGCTGGCGAGCAAGCGCAAATCGGCGGGCCGGGCGGCGCCGGGCGTCGAGATCCGCATCGTCGATCCCGCGGGCAATGAGGTGCCGCGTGGCACGGTCGGTGAGATCGCGATCCGCGGCGCCGGCGTGATGCTCGGCTACTGGCGCAAGCCGGAAGAAAGCGCGCGCGTACTGCGCAACGGCTGGCTGCACACCGGCGACGGCGCCTGGATGGACGAGGACGGTTTCGTCTATATCGTCGACCGCCTGAAGGACATGATCGTCTCCGGCGGCGAGAATGTTTATTCCGGCGAGGTGGAGAACGCCATCTTCCAGCATGAGCACGTCAAGGAATGCGCCGTGATCGCGGTTCCCGATCCGCAATGGGGCGAGGCGGTGCATGCCATCGTGGTGCCGAAGGACGGCGCGCGGCTCGATTCGGAGACGGTGATCGCGCATTGCCGCACGCTGATCGCCGGCTACAAATGCCCGCGCTCGGTCGACATCCGTCTCGAGCCGCTTCCGCTCACCGGCTCCGGCAAGATCATGAAGTCGGCGCTGCGCGAAGAGAAGTGGCAGGGCTATACGAGGTCGGTCAATTGATGCCGGAGGCTGCGAAACGATCCGACGATGTGCCGGGTACTGCGCCGAACCTTGTTCACCCGGCCGTGGTGAATGACGATGCGGTGCGGACTGCGCTGGCGCAACACATGTCGCGGATATCCGGGAGCCGGACGAAGATCACGAGCTTCGGCCGCAAATCGTCGGGCTTCTCCTGGATCACCTACGCCTTCGCGGCACGCTCCGCTCTCGATGGGGACCGCAAGCTGATCCTGCGCGTCGGGCCCCCGAGCGGGTTGTTTGCGCCTTACTCTGTGCTGCCGCAGGTCCATGCGTTGCAAGCATTGGCCGGCAGCGGCGTTCCGGTTCCGGCGCTGGTGTCGTCAGCGCAGGATGGCGCCGAGATCGGCTTCCCGTTCTTCATCTGCGAGCACATCGAGGGCGACGTTCCCGCGCCCTGGGCGGCGAGCGAGATCGATCCAGACCACAAGCGCGCGATCGCCCGGCAGTTTATCGAGATCCTCGCGTCGCTGCATCGGATCAATCCGGACACGACGCCATTCGCGTCGCAGGCGCAGGGCGCGGATCGCGCCGAACAGCGCGCAATTGCCGGCTGGCGGGCGTCTCTGGCGCGCCCGACGGCGCGCTATTATCCGCTGCTCGATTGGGGCGGACGCTGGCTTGAGGATCACTGCCCGCAGCCGCCGTGCCGCACCATCGTGCATGGCGACTACCGGATCGGGAATTTCATCGAGCATGAGCGGCGGATCGCCGCGATTCTCGATTGGGAGCTGACTCATCTCGGCGATCCCCATGAGGATCTGGCCTGGGCGATGATGCCGACCTTCAACGCCAGGAGCCGGAAGCTTTATGGCGTGCTCGAGCGCGCCGAGGTGATCGATCTCTATCAGCGCGCCTCCGGTATTGCGGTTTCGGACAGGAGCCTCGCCTTCTACGAGGCGCATGCGCTTTACCAGGCGGCGGCGATCCAGATGTGCGCCGTGCGTGCCTTCGAGGTCGATCGCTTCAACGACATGCGGCTTGCCGTGATGGCAAGCCAGATGCCCTCGATCGTGCGGGCCTTCGAGCGCGCATTGGAGGCCGCGGCATGAGTGCATCCTTCGAGCGGTTGATCGACGGCATCATCGATGCCCTGCAAAGCCATGTCGTGCCGAACAGCAGCGACGATTTCGTCCGCGGGCAGGTATATTCAGCGATCTACGCCCTGAACGGTTTGAAGCTCGCCGCCGACTGGAAGGCGGGGCCGCTGCTCGAGCAGGTGCGCTTGCAGGACGAGACTTTTGCGGCAGTGAAGCGACTGGCCGACGGCATGACGCATCCGGAGATCTCCGCGACGCCTCGCATTCACGGCGACGTGTCCGACGCTACCGCGATCGAGGTGTTGCGCGACGATGGCGACCGGCAGCTCGGGCAGCTTCTGCTCTGGGCAAGCGGCGAGGGCACGCGTGCCGCCAATCGCGACGCCGCAACCGAGATCGAGCGCCTGCTGCGGCGGGCGATCTGCGACCAGCTCAAGATTGAGCTCGCCACAACGCCGAAGTCGATGCTGCAACAGATCGCGGGCGGCGAACGCGAGGGTGGCGCGGCACAGGGCTGAGGCGCGCTGGCGACCACCGGGAATTGCATCGTTGCGCACTGCACGGCGCTGCGCGGTGTCCAGAAAGACGCTTGCCGGCCCCCGGTGCCCGTGCTATTAATTTACCGAACGGTCGTTCGGATTATTATTGGCGACCGGCAAAGGCATCCGCGCAAGCGGCGGGCGAGGGAGACGGAGCGATGAACATGATGACCGGCGTCCCGCCATGGGAACGGCTGATCCGGCCCGACCGGGTGCACGGATCGCTCTACACCGATCCCGAGATCTTCGAAGCCGAGCTGAAGAACATCTGGTACCGGACCTGGGTCTATGTCGGCCACGAGAGCGAGGTGCCGAACGCCAACGACTACGTCGTCAAGTCGATCGGCCCGCAATCGGTGATCATGACGCGCGACGAGCAGGGCAAGGTCAATCTGCTGCTCAACCGCTGCTCGCATCGCGGCAACCAGGTCTGCTCCTTTGAGCGCGGCAATGCGCGCTCGTTTACCTGCCCGTTCCACTCCTGGACGTTCGCCAATGACGGGCGCCTGGTCGGTTACGCGTTCCCGGACGGTTACGAGGGCCAGGACAAGGCGCAGCTCGCGCTCGGCCGGGTGACGCGCGTCGAGTCCTACCGCGGCTTCGTGTTCGGCTCCTTCGCCGCCGATGGCCCGACCCTGAAGGAGCATCTCGGTGGCGCCGCCGAAACCATCGATCGCCTGGTGCGGACTTCGCCCGAGGGCGAGGTCGAGATCACGGCGGGCTTCCTCAAGCATCGCGTCAAGGCGAACTGGAAGTTCATCCTGGAGAACGAGTGCGACGGCTATCACCCGGCCTTCGTGCACACCTCGATCTTCGGCGTCGCCGACAGCATGATCGGCAAGCTCTATGGCGGCGCCTCGACCGCGCTGACGCGCGATTACGGCAATGGTCACACCGAGATCGATTTGCGGCCCGAGTTCCGCAAGCGCGATGCGCCGATGAGCTGGTTCGGCACCAGCGAGGAGCGGCTGCCCGACTACACCGCGCGGATGAGGACGGCCTATGGCGACACCGCGGCGCGCGAGATCATGATCGACGGCACGCCGCATGTGATGATCTTCCCGAACCTGTTCATCGCCGAGATCCAGATGTTCGTGATCCAGCCGCTCGGCGTCGATGACAGCGTGCAGCATGTCACCGCGCTGCAATTCAAGGGCGCGCCCGATCTGAACCGCAGGCTGCGCCAGCAGACCATGGGCTCGGTCGGACCGGCTGGCTTCCTGCTTGCGGACGATTCCGAGATGTACGAGCGCTGCCACCGCGGCGTGCTGGCGCGCAATCCGGAATGGATCTTCCTCGGCCGCGGCGAGAAGCGCCAGCGGCAGGACGAGCTCGGCTTCACGGTCGGCCACGTCACTGACGAGGTGCCGTCGCGCGGCATCTGGACCCATTATCGCAAGCTGATGGAGCCAAACTGATGCTGTCGCGCGAGAGCAGCGCCACCTTGATGAGCGCGATCACCACCTTCCTCTATCGCGAGGCGCGGTTGCAGGACGAGCATCAATACGAGGCCTGGGAAAAGCTCTGGACCGATGACGGCGTCTACTGGGTGCCGGCCAACGGCGCCGACATCGACCCGGAGCGGCAGATGTCGATCATCTATGACAACCGCTCGCGGATCGCGCTGCGCGTGCGGCAGCTGATGACCGGCAAGCACTTCACCCAGACGCCGCAGTCGAACCTGCGCCGGCTGATCTCGAATATCGAATTGATGGACGAGCAGCCGGATAATGGCGACATCGCGGTCGCCAGCAACAGCCTGATCTTCGAGTCGAGCCTGCGCGACGACACGCTGTGGGCGGCGCGCAACGAATACCGGCTGCGTCATGTCGATGGCGAATTGCGGATGGCCAGCAAG